>NZ_CAWUDN010000034.1:0-67628 GCF_963920915.1 Nostoc sp. PCC 9305 | reverse complement strand
TACTTTCTTAGTTTCTCACAATAATGCTTGGTTTATTTCCGCCGTGGTGTACTAGCCCTTTCAAGGTAGGTAAAAATTTTGTTCAAAAAATTTCTCTTTCATCTCTTATATCATGTCCGCTTGATTGCTTATTAAACCGGAAGAACCCCACCCCCGCCAAAGCTACGCTTTGTCTCCCCTCCCCGCTTGCGGGGAGGGGATTAAGGGGTAGGGTGCAATGACTGTGGTTAGCATAACTAATTATGCGGACATGATATTACCTCTGTGTTCTCTGCGTCTCTGTGGTTAGATAAATTACTTTTAAACCGCAGAGTCACAGAGAACACAGAGAAAAAAAAGAGATTTTTCGAGTCACCTTGAAAGGGCTACCGCTACAACCTGCATATCGCCGATTTCTCAAATAAGTCGGCGATATTATTTTTCAGGAACGATTCAGGATTGCTATAGCAAACTAGTGCAAAATCGGATGATTTTCGTAAGGGCAATTTATCAATTACCTCTACTCAAACGGGGGCAAGTTATTCGGGTCAATACCCTGAGATTGCAAATAAGCAATCAGTCGTTCTTTTTGCTGGCGTTCTTGTTCAGCGCGTTGACGTTCTTGTTCAATCTTTTCTACAGCCCATGCTAACAAATTACCATCTCGATCCCACCAGCGCAACCAATAACCAGTGCGACCTTCTTTTGTTCCTTGCCAAGTTCCCAAAAATAAGCTCATTACATCAATCCAATGACGACCATTTTCGTCAGGTTGCTTTAACTCATAGCGTTTATTTTCCAGTTGATAATATTCTAATAAACCGCCATAAGGTTCAAAAATCACGTAGATGGGAATCTGCAAAATTTGCTCGTAGAAAAACCATTTACCTGGTGGATAGGTTCGCTTGACTGAATATTCTCCACCCTCAGTATCGGATAAAAATTCGATAGCGATCGCCGGAATATCTCCTTCTAAATTGGGTGTATAACTTTTGCGGTTAGCCACCACTTCATTAACCGACGGCACATAAACCCAGTCTGGTGCTTTGGCAATAAATTGCTCGTTGACTGTCGCACAAAGACCAAAGTTTGAAGCTATCAACATCTGGGGTTGGATGAATCCACTGATTTCTAGGCTTTCACGCAAAGCACCAGCCAAAAGTGGCTGACCGGTATTCTCCACTGGTTCATCCTCTAGTTGAAAATCTTTGGGCAAGGCTTCCCAAGAGATTACCAGTTCTGTTGGTGATTTGGCTTGGCTGAGTTGGGTTGCCATAAACACAGCATGAATTTATTCTCGATCTTATCGCAGGCGATACTAAGAGCAAAAAAAGGGGCAGAAAACCCGCCCCTCTATTTAACCAGGAAACTGAAAATTATCTAAAGCAGAACTTTAGCTAAAATCGGTTCCACACTCTTAGAAATCTCTGGGACATACACCTGTGAAACGTAGTCGGCAATCATCCTGTCGGTGTTGAATAACGGTGCATTTGTCTTAATCGACGTTTTCATCATCTGCACCCAACGGTGGGGAATGCCTTGGGCATCTTGGTCATAGTATAGAGGAACGATTTCTTCTTCTAACAGCTGATAAAGCGATCGCGAATCAATCCCATCTTGCAATTCTTGATCGCTAGTATGAGCATCTTCACCAATTGCCCAACCGTTAATTCCTTTACCATCTGGCCCTGTTTGGTAGCCTTCGCACCACCAGCCATCCAAAACGCTGCAATTAAGACCGCCGTTAAAACAGACTTTTTGCCCACTCGTACCAGACGCTTCCAAAGGACGACGGGGATTATTTAACCAAACATCCACACCTTGCACCAATTTTTGACCAGTGTAAATGTCATAATCTTCAATAAAGGCGACTCGGTTGATAATCCCGGAATTGTGACACCACTCCATCAAGCGCTGGATAATCCGCTTACCTTCTTCATCGGCTGGGTGCGCTTTCCCGGCAAAGATAATTTGTACTGGACGTTGGGCATTACCAAAAATCTTCAGTGCGCGTTGGGCATCACGCAAAATCAGATCCCCGCGTTTATAAGGGCTGAAGCGTCTGGCAAATCCAATCGTCAACACATTGGGATCGAGTAGTTTTTCTGTTGCTTGAATGAGTTCATGATTTTCGCCACGCAACTCCCGTGATTTCTTCACCTTATAACGGGTGAAAGCAATCAATCTTTCTTTGAGGATAAGATGCCGCGACCACAATTCCTCATCGGGAATATCGTCAACTTTAGCCCACATTTTGGGATCGACGGCGCGATTTTTCCAGTCTTCTCCCAAATATTCGTTATATAAATCACCTAACAGAGGTGCAGTCCAAGTGGGTGCATGAACGCCATTGGTAATGTAACCAATTGGTACTTTGTCTTCCGATCGCTGCGGATAGAGAACTGTCCACATTTTACGGGAAACTTGACCGTGCAATTCACTCACACCATTACAAGCACGCGACATCCGCAATGCTAAAACGGTCATGCCAAAGGGTTCCCAAGGATCGCCCAGTCGTCTTGCACCCAGTGCCAAAAATTGCTCGCGAGAAAGTCGCAATTGCGGCCAATAGCTGGCAAAGAAGGAATCGATTAAATCGGGTGAGAAGACATCATGACCGGCGGGAACGGGGGTATGGGTGGTAAATACACAACTGTTCCGCACTTTGGCTTCGATGTCATAGAAGGATTTCCCAGTCCGCTCAATTTCTACCCGCGCAACTTCTAAAGTGCAGAATGCAGCGTGTCCTTCGTTGAGGTGATAGACAGAAGGTTCAATTCCCAAGGCGTGTAGGGCGCGAACACCACCAATTCCCAAAACGACTTCTTGGGCGATGCGGGTTTCCAAGTTCCCGCCGTATAGGTGTCCAGTCAGCCAACGGTCAATGGGATCGTTATCGTGGCGATCGCTATCTAATAAATATAAGGTGACTCGCCCAACTTGCACTCGCCAGATTTGCACTTTCACAACCCGTTGGCGAACTTGTAACTCGATAGTCACCGATTCCCCTTGCTCATTTTTAATTAACTCCAAGGGCATGTGGTCAAAGGGGTTGTCAATATAATAATCTTCTTGCCAACCTTGGCGGTTCAAGCGTTGCCGAAAATAACCTTGGCGATACAACAAGCCAACACCAACCAACGGCACGCCTAAATCTGATGATGATTTGAGGTGATCCCCGGCGAGAATTCCCAAGCCGCCAGAGTAGACGGGTAAAGATTCATGGATACCAAATTCGGCGCAAAAGTAAGCAATGGGGCGAGATGCAGATACTTGCGGTGCAACTCGACTAACCCAAGTATCTTGCTGATTGATGTATTGGTCAAACTCACGCGCGAGGGCGGATATCTGCTTTAGGTAAAATGGGTCTTCTGCTAATTGCGTCAGACGCTCATAACTTGCCGACTCTAAAATTGCGACTGGGTTATGTCCACAGCGTTCCCATTCTTGGGGATCAATTGTTTGGAATAGAGAAATGCGATCGCCACTCCAACTCCACCAGTAGTTATAAGCCAAATCTGCCAAACGCTTGAGCGGCAAAGGTAACTTTTCACTCAAGTGTCGTGCTGGGGTGATTGCACTGCTATTAGCCATACTAAATCTATGTCCTCGCGCTTAACTTTTTCTCTATGTATCGGGAACTGGGGAAGAAGCAAGGGAGCTGGGAGCAAGGGAGAAGAGTTTTCCCTTTTGCACCCCGCCCCGATGCCTCTTTTCCATGCCCAGTCCCTTTTATGGCGTTGCATATTTGCGGAATGATTTTGCTAGTTTTGTGGGATGGGCATCTTGCCCGTCCCTTGTATTTCAGGGTGGTCGCCCACCCTACAAGAATCATCCCTTGATTCAGCAACGCCTCTTTTATTTACTCTTCAGGTTTATAACACCGGAGCCTTCACTTGCTGAATTCTTCCCTAAAGTTGGAACAGTCTCTCGACATCAAACCTTATCCAAGTAAATGGTTTTTATTGTTTTCGTCTTCTAAAAATTATCTCTACTTTTGGACAGATTTAATATTTTTTTCTATCAAATTCGTTGACATTATTTTACTTTTTTTATTTTATTGTAAATATTTGTTTACAATTTTACAATCAGCAACTAAGTTTATTTATATGTCTTGATAATAGTCAATTTTTAATTACAGCTATTTGCATCATAACAATGCTTTTTATCCGACAATCACGGCAATCATACCGTTATCCACGATAAAAACTCATATCTGTTAACGAATAATTAAAAATGAATTATAAAGTGGCAAAATATGTATCTTAAGATTGACTTTTTGTAAAAGCTCTTAATTGCCCACCATCAATTAGAATAAATTTGAATATATCAAAATATTAAGATAATTCTGAGAAAAATTTTGTTTTGTTAACAAAAATAATGCAGTTGAATCGAAGTAATTTCCTCAGATTTTTGCTCCAATCAGAGCCAGGAAAACCAGCAATATCCAACGGCTTACGAGCTGTGTTAGCGTTGGGAGTTCCCATGCTAATTGGGCAACTCATTAACCAAAGAGAAAGCGGACTATTGGTTGGTTTAATGGCTCACTTTGTCAACTTAGCGAATGTTGGTGGCCCTTACCAAATCAAAGCTAAGACAATGGCACAGGCTACTTTAGGAATAGCTGCTTCAGTATTTGTGGGTACTCTAGTTGCTCAAGTTCCAGTACTAGCTGTGGTGTTGACACTTCTGTGGGGGCTTGCTTCCGGTTTTGCGTCACTATACGGTAATGCTGGTGCCAATGTCGGTCTGGTGATAGGGATATCATTTATTACCACGATCGCACAGCCAGGAAACTTGGAAGTTGCACTCATGCGATCGCTGCTATGCCTAATTGCAGGTGGATGGGCGATGTTACTCTCCTTAGTAATGTGGCCTTTTAGACCTTACGATCCCATACGGCTAGCTTTGGCTGACTGTTTCAGTGCAATTGCCAAGTACATTCACGCATTTGTAGGTAAAGTAGCAACAGCTGAAAATATTCTCGAAATTAGAAAAGCATTAGAAACAGCACGCACTGCTTTAGGTACATTACGGATTGGACAGTCGTCTCGGAGTTGGATAAATGAGCCATTTTTGCTGCTAATTCAGGATGGCGATCGCTTGCTTGGTTTAGTTGTTGCCTTAACAGAATTACTAGAAACTCACTTCCAACAAAAGCAATATCATACAGTCCAGCAATTAGTAGACGATGCACTCGCAGAAATATCAGTCATTCTTCAAGCCATAGCGAAAGTCATATCTCGGAAGCCTGCTAGCATCGACTTGGGAAATCTCAAGCGCATCTATGAAGCACTGAAAGAACAAGAAAGTCTGCAAAGAAAAGCAATTGCTGGGAGTGAAACCGACTACACAACCCTCGTTGCTTTCACGAACCTGGTGCTGACGCTCAAAAAGCTGATCGAGCAATTGCAATACACGGCTCAGACAGCTAAATCTTTGGCAGATCGCAGCAAAATGAGTCAACGAGATATAGATAGACTTCTTTTATTTGAAGAAGAACAGCGATCGCTCTTAAGTTTACTCAAAGAAAACCTCACCTTAGACTCAGCAATCTTTCGCCATGCTCTCCGCATTGGGGTGAGTTTAACTGTAGGCGCGATCTTATACAGCGCTACAAATTTACCAATGGGCTATTGGGTAACACTGACAATTATATTAGTCCTGAAACCAAACTTGGGTGCAACTTTCAAACGGTTTTTCCAGCGAGTTGGCGGGACAATCTTAGGAGCTGTCTTAGCTGCTATCTTGCTTGCAACCATCACAAGTAAGCCTGTATTAGACATCATTATTCTGCTGACAGTATTTTTTGGTGTTTCCCTAATCGCTTTCAACTATGGGTATTCAGTGATTTTCTTCTCAATATTTGTCTTACTGATTATCGATATTGGTCATCCTATTAGTTGGCAACTTGCTGGCTTTCGCGTTTTGAATACATTAATTGGGGCGGGACTGGCTTTTGCGAGTCATTACTTTTTATGGCCAAACTGGGAACGCGATCGTTTACCCAGTCAACTCGCCACAGCACTACGAGAATGTCACAAATACTTTCGGGATGTGATGGCTGTTTACCAGGGGACAAAAGAGCGTGACTCTAGCATTATCAGTCAACGGCGACAAACTGGACTAGCAATTGGCAATGCCCAAGCCTCCTTCCAAGGATTGCTGCGCGAACCCCAAATGCACCAAGAATTAGTAGAACCAGTAATGACGCTACTGCTGTATATGGGACGTTTTACTAACGCCGTGACAGTTTTGGCAGTACATCTCGAACATTTCCGAGGAACAGTGCCACTCCCGGAATTAGAAACCTTTGTCCGCCAAATTTCGCTAGGGTTAGAGCAGTTAGCTGATTCGGTACAGCAGGAAATTCCCCCACCGCCTTTACCTGAATTGGAAGAAACGCTGCAAAAAATCCAGCCGCACCTGCAAGCACTGCGTACAGCCAGAATAGAAGAGTTAGCCGTCAATCAAGGACATACACCGATTCGTCAGGCAGTCATTGATTACAGCATATTAGATTTGGAGATCGATCAGATCGTTCGGCGGTTGACTGCTATGCACTCAGCAATGGTACGGCTAATATTAGCTAATTAAATTTCAATATTTCTTTGTTTCCAGTAATTCGGTTTGCGTTTACTATGCGCGATCGCAATAACCCAAATCACTTCTTCAAGCACCGTATAAAAAATCAGATAGGGAAAACGTTGAATAGCATAACGACGTATTCCTTCAATCTTGTGTGGGGGTTCCTAAATTGGGGTTTTGCTGAATTTTAAGAATAACTTTTTCCACTTCAAATAGTAAATCTAGTCCCAAGCCTACTTTTTGAGCTTCATAGTAAGCTATTGCATCATCAAGCTCCTTTCGAGCTTCGGTGTGGATAACAATAAACTTCACGAATACTTTTTTCGTAACTCAGAACAAACTTGAGATGATGGTTGTCCAATAGCTGTTTTGCAATTAATATCCTCCAACCGTTGGGTTAATTCCGTATCCCAAGCAGTTTCTAGATTATCATCCATACCCTCATCTAGAGAATGAATTAAAAAGTAGGCAATTTCAGCACGCTCTTTTGCAGAAAGCTGAGAAAGTTCGAGTTTAAGTTTTTCCGCAGTTTCACTCATGCTTTGGAGTCTCTCCAATAATTCTAATTATAGGTTCAACTCTACGATCGCAACTGCTTTGTCAGCACGTAAGCACCTAATACAAGTGGTCGTAGCAGTCAAGTGTTCGGTAGAAAAAGACGATAGGATTCGCTGTCCATCAAAATTCTAAAACCCAGCCACATCAGCACGAAGGGGAAAATCTTGCCAGCATAACGGCTGAGTACCAAAGCGATACCAGGTTGATGAGTCAAAGTATAGGACATAAATAACCAGCAGCAAACAATGAAATAGCAAACTGGTACGATCACGGCCAGATTTTGAATGCTGCTGCTGGCAAACAGGGGTATGTAGATCCCAAGATTGTTACCGCCGTTAGAAATTGTTACCGCAGAGACGCGATAGGTTTGGGGATCGCGAATCACGTCCCAGAGCGCTCGCTTTCTGGAATCAAATCCTTTAAATTTAGAGTTTCTTTTCAGATTAGCTGACTTATCTTCGGCTGAATCATCCTTATTCAGGTTGAACAAATTGTTCAAGCCAATGAGTATCGGCAGAATCCCCAGTAGACCAGTCCAAGTTGACGGAATTGCTAGACCCAGGAAGAAACCAAGGAAACTTACTGTCACTAATGCCGTGAACCCCTTAGCAGAGCAAGCACGGCGGCTCAAGCAACTCAAAATAGGATATCCAGAAGGGATGACCAATCTGGAAGTTCTCCGCACTCAAGGCTTGCTCGAAAGGCGTTTGCAACCTTATGGGCTGAGTGTCACCTGGACAAGTTTTTTATCAGCCTCTTCTCTGATAGAAGCACTCAGCAATGGCACGATTGACTTCTGCGGTGGCGGCGGCACGGCCAGCATCTTCTCTCAAGCGGCAGATCATGTATTTGTGCGAGTGGCTAAGGAAAAATATACCGCTCCCAAAGGTCAAGCGATTCTAGTACCAGAAGATTCGCCGATTCAGACGCTAGCTGACCTCAAGGGTAAAAAGATCGCTTTTGACAAAGGCTCAAGCGCCCATTATGTGCTTGTGCGATCGCTGGCAAAAGTCGGCCTCGACTTTAGTGATATTGAGCCAGTTTATTTGACACAACCGGAGGCGTTGCCGCGATTTTGCCGGGGTGAAATCGATGCTTGGGTGATTTGGGTTCCTTACACAGCTACTCTTGCTCGAAGCGCTTATCCAGGGCGATCGATTGCAGACCTAGAGAGCATATTTGGTGACAAAGCCTCTGTGGAAGTTCCAACCTATTACTACGCGATCCCAGAGCTAGTACGCGACTATCCTGACTTGCTCAAGGTGATTTTAGAAGAGGTAAACGAAGCTGGAGCTTGGGCTAAGAAACAGGAATTAGAAGCGGTTCAACGAATGGCAGAACACCATGAAATCGATCCATCCATCGTTGAAACTTTACAGCAACGTAGCGCTGAACGCGCCATCATCCCGATTGACGACCAATCGCTCACTGCTCTACAGCATCAGGCAAATATATTTAGAGATTTAAATCTGATTCCTGAGCGGGTGAATGTGAAAGATGGAACCTATAGCTTGCAGACTAAGCAGAATTGGACTTATTAATCTGACGCTGACAATTTATAGAGCTTTGCCTAAGATGGTTGAGTTTTTAAACGCAAAGGGACGCTAAGGAAAGCGCAGAGGTACGCAGAGTTTTTTTGAGCGAATTCTATAATTGCTTGTTTGGTGAGAGAGTTGATCTGAGCGGAATGCTTGCTCTGTAAGCCGAAATCTAAAGTTCTTGACGTGTCGGACGGATGATCATTTCATTCACATCAACATCATCAGGTTGCTCAATGGCGTATGCGATCGCACGGGCAATGGCATCTGCATCAATGGCGATCGCATAAAGTTGATTAATTCCCGCTGCTGTGTCTTTATCGGTAATCGTGGTGGTCAGTTCGGTGGCAACGGCTCCTGGTGAGATATTAATCGAACGGATTTCACCATTTGACTCTAGCCGCAGCCCTTCAGAGATCGCTCGCACTGCGTACTTGGTGGCACAGTAGACTGCCGATCCCGAAAACACCTTATGTCCAGCTACTGACGATAGGTTAATGACGTGACCAGACTTTTGCTGACGCATAATTGGTAACACGGCAGCAATCCCATAAAGAACGCCCTTGATGTTCACATCGATCATCCGATCCCACTCCTCCACCTTTACTTGGTCGAGGGGAGAAAGCGGCATCAACCCGGCATTATTGATTAGCACGTCGATCCTGCCATAAGTACTCAAAGTTTCCTTCGCTAAGGCTTCCATCTGGGCGCGATCGATCGACTACATCTGTTACTTGATAGGTTGCAGTCCCTCCTGATTTAGCGATCGCTCCAACCAAATCTTTGAGCCGATCTTCGCGTCTGGCAGCCAGCATCAGTTTGGCTCCACTAGCAGCAAGTCGCTTGGCAGTTGCCTCGCCTAACCCACTGCTGGCTCCGGTGATGATTACCACTTTGTTTTGAATCAGAGACATATTTATTCCTGGGGATTATTGAGTATAGATCGTGAAACATCGGGTGCTGTTTCAGATGAACTCAGCATTATTTAACCATATCAACTAGTTTGTATACTCGATCCACGTTTTTGTATCGGCAACATTACTAATCCAAATCGCTATTATCACGCCATTTGATTTCTGTCCCGTTAAAACTTCAGTTGGTGAGTTGAGACAATCTCATAAACTTAATCTTTCTCTACATACCGAGAGGTATTGCTTCACCGTTCTTTGCCGCTTTTGCGAGTAAGTCACGGACTTCTTCATCGGTAGTTTGAGGAAAGCTTTCGTACCAAAGACCAACACTCTGGAAAGGTCTGGGTTTGGAGATACAAACGATTTCGTCTACCTCAGTTTCTAACTCTTGGCAAGTTTCAGGTGCAGCCACAGGCACAGCAATCACAATCTGAGCAGGTTGCTGTTTTCGCACAGTTACAACAGCAGCCCACATCGTTGCACCAGTGGCTAAACCATCATCTACCAAAATGACTGTATGTCCTTGTAAATCTGTTAAGGGGCGATTTCCCCGATAAAGCCGTTCCCGCCGCTCTAACTCCCGTTCTTCTTGTAGCGCCACTCTGGCAATTACTTCATCAGGTATCTTTTCCAGGCTAATAATATATTTATTGACTATCCGCACACCACCAGATGCGATCGCTCCCATCGCTAATTCTTCTTGATCGGGTACACCCAATTTCCGTACCACTAAAACATCTAAGGGGGCATTTAAGGTTTTGGCAACTTCAAAGGCGACGGGTACACCACCCCTTGGTAGCCCTAATACTAGAACATTTGGGTCGTTAGCATAAGCGCTTAACTCCTTAGCCAAAACTTGACCCGCAAACCTCCGATCTTTGAATAGCATGGTGTGATATTCCTAATTGAGTTTTCAAAAAAAAATAAATATTTACATAAGTTTGTTATTGGCTATCAACCTCAAAAAATGGAGCAATTGAGCAAATTCCAAACTTGTTGTTATAGTTCAGATGTTCTAAATCGATCTTAGAAAGCTAAATGTTCCCTGTCCTCCACTAACGGAGCGACATCTTCTATCTACAGTTCTATCAAACGGATGAGTTAGCTTTAATGCAACAAGATTTCTGCCTCTTGCGCTGAGACTATTTTACTACTCCACACTCAATATCCGTCCCCAAATGGCTTGTTGAGAAGACACAGTGACGCGGTGAACTCTCACTGTAGGGGGTTTACTGCTGTAGATAACTGGTGTTAGCGTGAAGCAAAGTTATAGCGCGACCACAAAAGAAGGGTGACATGGAAAACCTAATGTTTAAGTAGGGGTGCATTTAAAAAATGCTATAAATTTTGCCACTTGCTAACATTTACTGTTAGACTTTTACCGAGTATTTTTTTTACTGCTAATTAAGAAAAAAATACTTACTTGCTAGCAGATGCAAAAATCTATGAAAATCCAGTGATAATTCAATTGTTAATTCTTCGCTTGTCCTCTATTACTGGCATTGTGTTGATATTATCTTTACATTATCCCTTAATTGTGAATATGAGATAATGCACCATCTGCTTGTTCGTTATATAATGCTTAATATTACAGAGACAAGTCATCAAAGTTACCCAATTAACACTTTTAAATAAAAATTAATAGGGTAGAATTACTGAATATGCTTGAAAATCAAAAGAAGGGTGTTTTTAATGATCGGCTTAACTAATTCAGAAAATGGCACAGTTAGCAGCACAGCAGCCACTAAGAGGCTGGCAAGGGCGATGATGGTCTCTGGTGGACAGTTTTCACTGTTATTGGCGTGTTGCAACTGTGTTCAAAGGCAGCAGCAAGTGTTAAATTTGTTAACAGAATTTTCATCAGCAGATATCCACGAAATTTTGCTCTCACCTACTGCTGACAAATTGTACACAGCTATTACAACTGAAATTGGTACTACTCAACCCGAAGCTTTGATGGTACGAGGCTTAGAATCTGTAGTAGCAATTAACCAACTGATTATTAGTACCAATATCATGCGAGATGAGTTTCGGAAACAGTTTCAGTTTCCCTTGGTATTGTGGGTCAATGATGAAATTCTGCGCAAGCTAGTCTGGCTAGCACCCGATTTCAAAGACTGGGCAGCTAGTACTATTAGATTTGATGTACCTAATAATCAGTTAATTGAATCTGAACAACAACCCATCAGCGCCTAGTATTGCCCGAAATTACTTTTATTTAACCCTCCCTTACCCAAGTGAGCTAAAAGCTGCTGGAAGCTATTTTCAAAATTAGAAGATGTTATGGGTGTCGGGCGTGTTAGTTGAAACGTATTTTTTTTCCTTATCCCTTGTCTCATCAATAATTAGTATTATTGGGCGACATTGAAGTATATATAATCTCAAATTTAATCTTTGCCTCCTTAATTCTTTTACATCCAGGGTGATTCTGTTAAAAAATGGTGTAATATTTGATGACTATTTAGCCTTACAATTTTCAAGTAGATGAGGTACAAAATACAAGACTCAATATCAGACATAAAAAATTTCTATTTCCTGCCTCAAAACCCGTAACTTTGTACTTCATCTAAAAGAAAACTGCTGTATGAAACAGCCCTGTCCATCATTCCCCACTCAAGAGCAGGGCTGTTTCATTCCCCAAAGAGCTTTAAAAATCAAGGATTCTAGCAATTAAAATTGATTGGTTTGCGATCGGCGTGCCGATAAAATGAACTATTTTACTGATATTTAAGTGCTTAAATGTTCATCTCATCGTCACCCTTACTTACAATTTTCTCGCTAACCATCTTGACAAATCCTGTTTGAAATGGGATGAATCAGCCCTGCCACTCAATAGGGATTTGAATCAATCCGTCCCCTTTTGACACTTCTAAGATAGTACCCAGAAGTTGGTCTATTTCTTAAGTTGAAGGTGTCGCCACTGCGAACTTTCCAAATTTTGTAATTGGAAAAGGTCAAAGGCTTTCGGGGTTCGCATACTTCTGGTAGATGATTGCCAAGTACAAAGTATGCTGCACCCCTACCCATAACTTTCACCAAACCATTTTTATCCACAAGAACCGACGTACTTTCACTAACCGCTATACCTAAAACACTGCTAGATACACCATCCTTAATTTGACGGGCAATGAAAGTCATAATTCGACCCATTCTTTCCCGCCTGTCAAAGTGTGTATCTACGATAGTTCCCTTCAAATTACTCCAATTGAAAAAGTTGTAAGTAAAAGTAATGTCTCGATAGGGATCTTCAAGTGCGTCTCTAGTTTCAATGCCTTTTTCGGAAGAAGCGCAAGCATCATAAACACAATCACTTTGGATCATTGCACCCGCACTAGTGCCACCAATACCACCTCCCTTAAGGTAAACTGATTTAACGGCAGCCTCAAGCTTGGTATCTTTCCAGTTGCGGATGTATTGACATTGATCCCCGCCAGCAAAGAAAACTACATCAGCATTTCGGATTTTTTCATAAATCTCAGCTTTGTTTGCCTCTTGTCTATCCCTAACCAAAAGAGTTTCCACAAAATTTACACCCTTCATGGCATAAATTAGCCGATTGTAATCGTGATTACCATTAGTGCGGATAACTACAACATTAACTTTAGTGCTGGAGTTACTACCTCCTCTAACTTGGTTAATCATCCACTGGATAGCATCATCGACATCGGGGCCTCCCCCACCCAAACTCAGGACTGGGCCCGCTAAGGAGGGACGGACATCAAAGGAGGGAGAGGTGGAGGGGCGAACATCAACAGTATCACCCAGAAAGAAGCGTTTCCAGCTCGCAATAAAACGGGTTATTAGGAAGGTTCCCATTTTCAACAACTTGATTCCTGTACTTTTCAAGCGCCTTGCTATGCTTGGGAATGCCTTTGTCATACTAAACTTCTAGAGCAAACTGCAATTATTGCTAGGCTGTGACGCATTTTAATTGCTTATTTATTCGTGAAATTTGTCATTTGTCATTAGTCATTTATCTGTTGTTGTGAATAACCAATTGACTTAGGACAGTCTTAACGAAAAATGTGCAATTGAGACGCGCACTAGCTTAACTGTGGCACTAGATCGGGTAGAATTTCCAGCGTACAGGTCTTGTACTGTTTGTTAACACAAAATAACGCAGAGTAATCATTAATTCTCTGCGCTACTGTGCAAAAATCTCTACATTGCTTGTGGCGTTTAATTCTGACCAGATGAAATTTAAAATAGACTAAGTATTAGTTGTCCAGATACTTCCGTAATTACTGGGAATAGTTACCTAATATGCTGAATAACTGGGAACGCCGATTAAATTATTTTCACCATTTAGTTCTTCGTGATAATTGCCAGCGATTGAAAACTAGAAGCGTGATCCCAAGGTATAAATAGTCCACAATAAACAATATCATTAGTTTCTTTAGCTCATAATTTATCCCAAAAGGCAGTTTATTTATGGATTTATTAAAAGCTGATTAAGGATTTATGCAAGTTAAAATAAAATTTTAGATCCCCGATTTCTTCAAGAAGTCGGGGGTCTATATTACCACGGTATTTGCGATCGCTCTTGTACAACTTGCTGATATACTAGTTCGGTTTGCTTGGCTAATTTCGGCCAGCTAAATCGTCGCTCTAAATCCTCATAAGCGTTATCCACCAGCCATTGGCGATAACCGGGATTTTTCAACACTTCCAAAATTCCCCAAGCCAAAGAATCGGGATTGTTCACCCAAGTGACAATGCCTGTTTTGGTATGTTGCACTACTTCAGGAAAACCACCAGTATCAGAAACTACTACAGGTACACGAGAAGCGAAGCTTTCTAAAGCTACAATTCCAAAGGGTTCGTAAAGACTCGGAAAAACCGCGCAGTCTGCAACAGTTTGAAATTTATCTAAGTATTCATCGGAGAGAAAACCAGTAAAATAGCAATGATGCCAAATTCCCAAATCCCAGGCTTGGCGCTTGAGATGGTCAGTATTGCCGCCACCAACGATCACAAATTTTACGTTACCTCCCATTTCTGAAAGGATTTTGGGTGCAGCATTGAGTAATATAGGTACACCTTTTTCGTAGGTCATACGACCGAGGTAGTAAACGATTTTCTCTTCGTCTGCGGCAAATTGGCGGCGAAAATCTAGAGCATGAAAATCGATGTGATGCTGTTTCTTTTCGGCTCGGATACCGTTATAAATGACATCAATTTTGTCCCAAGGACTATATAGCGCTCGTTCTACTTCTTGGCGCATATAGTCGCTACAAACAATAATCCGCCACGCATTGTAAGCTAACAAGGTTTCTTTGCCATTTATATAACCTTGGATATCTGTGTGAATCCCGTTATATCGTCCGTATTCTGTAGCATGAATTGTGGCAATTAGTGGTATTTTAAAATTATGCTTGAGAGCGATCGCAGCATCTCCCACTAACCAATCATGGGCATGAATTAAATCAAAGGGCCCTTCTTCTAAAATTAACTTACCACCGTGATCTCCCATACTCAAGTTGAGATTCACTACCCAGTGGAAAAAGTCGTTACTATATGCGACTGGCACTCGATGTATGTTTACTCCTTCAACAACCTCATACATCGATGCGTGACCAAACTCCGCTGTAATCAGGTGGATTTCATGTCCTAGCTTTACCAGTTCCGGGTACAACTCCGCCACATGCCGCGCAATTCCCCCAATAATCCTTGGTGGAAACTCCCAACTCAGTACCAGTATCTTCATCTACTAGACTCCCCAACACTTTATAAATATCTAACAAACTACATTTACCTAAAAATACAAGTCTGGCTAATGTAGTGAGTACTTTTACTAAAATTTTTAGATTTTTTAACAGTGATATTGTTAAAGGTTATCAACTGTAGGCTAAGGATAAAAAGCAAGGTATAGTAATAATTCGTAATTAGAACAATTGAGCCTCTCGCAACTCAGGTGTCAAGAAGGAATAACGACGGAAACGGCATGAACTCGATCGCGTCCTTGCTGTTTGGCTACATAAAGTGCTTTGTCCGCTGCATTAATCAAGTCTGACGGCGAAATTTCGGAATTTGGCACAATGCTAACAACGCCTAGACTAACGGTAACACGATCGCTCACGCGAGATTGAGCATGGGGAATGGCTAAGTCGCGCACTGCTTGTCCAATAGTTTGAGCTACATAGATTGCTCCTTGAATCTCTGTATTAGGCAGAATGATAGCAAATTCTTCCCCACCGTAACGAGCGACTAAATCGGCTGGACGCTTAACAATATTTTTGAGGGCACTTGCTAATTGCCGCAAACAATCATCCCCTCCTAAATGACCATAAGTATCATTGTAGAGTTTAAAAAAATCGACATCCAACAAAATTAAAGACAGTGACAGTTGTTCGCGTTTGAGTCGCTGCCACTCAGCTTCCAGATACTCATCGAATCGGCGGCGATTGGCTATTTGAGTCAAGCCATCTAAGGTAGCTAATCTTTGTAATTCTTCATTGGCAGCTTGCACTTGCTGGTAAAGTACTGATTGATGAATAGCGATCGCTACTTGACTTGCCAATTGCTGCAACAAATTCACTTCAAATGCTTGCCAATAACGAGGTGCGGCATACTGGTGAACAATGAGTAAACCCCACAGATGCTCCCCATTCAAAATCGGTACTATTACAGCAGCCTTAATTTGATAGAGTTGTAATAACTCAAAAAGATCGGCTGAAAAATCAGACTCCTGAATATCATGGAAGACTTTAGGTAATCCCTGGTAATAGTAGCTAAAATCTTGGTTGAGCGAAAATGGGTGCATTGTCAGTTCTAATCTCTGAGGATAGTTATCACTCAGTGATTCCGCCGCAAAATTGCCACTTCCGTCAGATTCTAACTGGTAGATAGCTACGGAATCTGAACCCAAACATTGGCGAATACTATTGACTGTTGTATTCAGAACCTCCTCCAAATTCAGTGATTGTCGAATCTGTTGAGTTACTTCAGTAATTAGCCGTTCTCCCTCTGCTTGCTGTCGCAACATCACTTCAGCTTCTTTACGAGTATTAATATCTTCTACCGACCCAAGAATCTGTGTTGGAGTGCCGTTAGCATCTCTGGCAAATACGACTTCTCGTGTATTTAGCCAACGCCATTCTCCATTTTTGTGTCGGAATCGGTATTCAGTGGAAAGTACTTCATTATCTTTCAGGTTGACAAAGCGATTCGGTATGTCATTGCAGAGGTGTTGGTCGTCTGGATGAAAGCAATTCATGAACCACTGCGGATCTGCGTTACAAAATTCCTCTGGAGAATAACCTAAAATAGTTACACTTTTCTCGTTAAGATAAACACTTGTGCCTTTTAAGAGGTCAAACAGATACAAAATATGCGGTACGGTATTAGCTACCTTTTGTAGAAAGTCTTGACTGGAGCGTAATGCTTCTTCAGCTTTGTGGCGTTCCTGAAGTGCGACTTTATATCCAGTAATATCTCGTCCCTCTGAGATTAGTAGTGTCACGCGCCCAGTTTCATCAAGTATGGGGCGCAGTGAGAAATCAATCGCGATCGCTTGACCATCTCGACCTACAATGTCAATTTCATAGCGAATAGATTCACCATTAGCAGCAGATGCGATCGCAGTTTTTAATTGCTCTTGAGTATTTAGAGAAATTGTCCACCACTTTGCTTCCCAAAAAGGCTTGCCGACTACTTCTTCGCGATTTATCCCAGCAAAGTCTAGTGCTGTTTGGTTGACTTCTAATACTATTCCATTCGGCTGAAGCAATCCCATAAACTGAATGGTTTGATTGAAGATCGCCCGGAATTTTTGCTCGTTTTCACTTAAAGCTTGTTCTACCAGTTTGCGGTCAGTTATATCTCGTCCAACAGATTGAAGTTCTACAATCGCACCTCGGTCATCAAATATCCCTCGAACAATCCACTGCGTCCACCGCACCCCTTGGCAAGCTACGACACGATTTTCAATGGTGATAACAGGATTTTCTAAGCTGATAGAATTTACCAGACTAAACACACGTTCTTGGTCTTCTTCAAACACAACAGGTTTGTAGTGCTGACCGATAATTTTGTCTCGCTCCAGTCCAAAAAATCGACAGTAAGCTTCATTAACAAAGGTAAAAGTGCCATCTGGCAAGCCTCTAGCAATCAGTTCCGTTTGGTCTTCGAGGATGGCACGAGAACGCGCTTCGCTTTCTTGCAGTGCGGCTTCTGCTTGTTTGCGATCGCTAATATCAAACACTAAACCCTGAAGTACCTGAGTTTCTCCATCGATACCGAGAACGAGATTGGCTTGATCCCGTACCCAAATTATTCTGCCATCGCGCCTAATCATCCGATATTCGACACTGAAAGGCTCTCCCGTGTCAATTGTAGTGTTTACAGCTTGCCAAACGCGATCGCGATCTTCTGGATGAGTGTAATCTAACCAACTATTAAAGAAACCAAAATTCCAGTCTTCAGGGGCAATGCCTAATAATTGTTGCAGTTGTGGACTAATATAAGCTTCTTTTGTAGTGTCATTAATCGGTGAGACATAAACAACGCCGGGAATTTGTTCTACGAGAGTACGATATTTTTGCTCTGCCTCAGAGAGTTGTTCTTGGGGCTGCTTGCGGCTCATGACGTTTTGAATTTCTACAATAAATTATCATTTTTTCTGCTAGAAATCCCGCACTAGAGGCACACTCAAGGATTGTTTAACCTGCCAGCAGCAGCCTGGAACTCATTTGAGGCTGCTGTTGACAGCCTTTGTAATTAAAATTGACGAATGTTGAAGAAGAATTCAGAATAAAAAATTTTGGTGGGGGACTGAAAATAGTAGATTCAGACACTTTTGCTAGCTTGCTGCTTTGCAGGAGTATGCGGACTCGCTTTGCGTAGCGATATCCGCCACTCGGACTCAAATTCATTCTGACTCCTGACTCCTGACTCCTGAATTCTATTAGTTTTGATCCAAGCGCAGTACTGCCATAAAGGCTTCCTGCGGTACATCTACAGTACCTACAGATTTCATTCGCTTTTTACCTTTTGCTTGCTTCTGCAAAAGTTTTTTCTTCCGACTGATGTCACCACCGTAGCATTTTGCTAGCACATCTTTCCGTAAAGCGGGGATATGTTCGCTGGCAATAACTTTACTGCCAATAGATGCCTGAATTGGCACTTTGAATTGATGGCGGGGAATTAGTTCCTTGAGTTTTTCTGCCATTGCCCGCCCGACGTTGTAAGCTTTATCCCGATGCACAATCATCGCCAAGGAATCCACAGGATCGCCGTTAATCATGATATCCAGCTTCACCAAAGGATTTTCACGGTAGCCAATAATGTGATATTCCATACTGGCGTAACCGCGCGATCGCGATTTCATCTGGTCAAAAAAGTCAGTCACAACTTCCGCCAAGGGTAGCTCGTATGTAAGTGTGGTTCGTCCTTGGGCGAGATATTTCATATCTTTGAAGATGCCCCGGCGATTTTGTGACAACTCCATCAAGCTGCCGACATAAGTTTCCGGCGTAATCATCTCTACTTGGACGTAGGGTTCTTCAATTCTTTCGCGATCGTTGGGAGAAGGTAAACGGCTAGGATTATCGATGTACAGTTCCTCACCTTTTAAGGTAATCACCTTATAAACCACCGAGGGGGCTGTAATGATTAAATCTAGGTTATACTCTCGCTCTAGACGTTCTTGGACAATTTCCATGTGCAGCAAACCCAAGAACCCGCAACGGAAGCCAAACCCCATTGCGCTCGAAGTTTCCGGTTCATAATGTAGCGCTGCGTCGTTGAGTTCCAGCTTTTCCAAAGCTTCCCGCAAATCTTCAAATTGATCGGCATCAATGGGGAACATCCCACAAAAAACCATTGGGTTTGCTTCTGCGTAGCCTGGTAAGGGAGACTCCGCTTTCGCCTTACTCAGGGTAATTGTGTCTCCTACCCGTGCATCAGCTACAGCTTTAATTGCCGCTCCCAAATAGCCTACTTCCCCAGCGTGTAGTTCATCGACTTGCTTTTGAGTCGGAGAAAGGACACCTAACTCATCAATTTCAAATTCTTTACCCGATGCCATTAAATGGATGCGATCGCCTTTTTTCACAGTGCCATCCATCACCCGGAAATAGACAATTACTCCCCGGTAACTGTCATAATAACTATCAAAAATTAACGCTCGTAAGCGTTCATTTATGGTATTGGGTGGTGGCGGTATCCGCTCGACAACTGCTTCTAAAATCTCATTAATACCAATTCCCTCTTTAGCAGAAGCCAGAATTGCCCCACTGCAATCTAGACCGATAATTTCTTCAATTTCGCCAATTACCCGTTCTGGTTCAGCCCCCGGCAAATCAATTTTATTCAAAACTGGAATAATTTCCAGGTTACTTTCTAACGCTAAATATACATTTGCCAAAGTTTGCGCTTCCACACCTTGGGACGCATCTACTACCAATAGCGCTCCTTCGCAAGCAACAAGAGAGCGGGAGACTTCATAAGAGAAATCCACATGTCCCGGAGTGTCAATTAAGTTCAGCACATACTGCTGACCATCCTTAGCTGTGTAGTTCATCCGGGCAGCTTGCAGCTTAATCGTAATGCCGCGCTCCCGTTCCAAATCCATATTGTCGAGGAACTGTTCCTTCATCTGTCGGTCTTCAACAGTGCCAGTAGCTTGTAGCAAGCGATCGGCGAGGGTTGATTTCCCGTGGTCGATGTGAGCAATAATACAAAAATTGCGAATGCGAACTGCGGGAACGTCAGTCATATACTATCTTTGCCTTAGCAGCAACCAAAGTTAAAAGGGCAATTTACTTAATGTATTTTAATGCTTTCTTAGCCAAGACGCTCTGCTTTTAGTGCTGAGTTAGGAGTTAGGAGTTACGAGTTAGGAGTTACGAGTTAGAAGTTAGGAGTTAGGAGTTAGGAGTTAAGAGTTAGGGGTTATTATTCTTCCCCTGCTCCCCTGCCCCTCTGCTCCCGGTTCCTCTTCACCCCATCTTTAACTTTCGATCTAAATAGGTGGACATTTAAGAATATTATGAAAGTCTATTTGTCGCTGCTAGTATTCAACAGCTAGGAGCGTACAATAAATGTAAATAAGTACATGTAGGGATCGTGTAGGGATCGTGGGCAATTGCGACTGGTAATTGCCCATAATCGCTGGTTTATCGGCAAAACTTCTAGAGCCATTGTCTAGTCAGTTATATGAAAAATGCGATTTAAAACTTAAAGCTGTTACTTTGGTGCTATTTCAGGGAAGTATTTAACTGTGCCCTTGAAAATTTTTCAGCGAATTAGCCCAAATAATGAATATAACTACTTTACAAAGCTTTAGACAAAACCAATTCAAAGAATTCAGAGTATATAAACCTATGAATATGAGAGAGAAAACTACCAAAGCGGAAAATACACCAGCCGATAAGGTAGAAATTGCTGTCCGCCTAGACTCCGAGTTACTAGAGCAAATTCAGCATCTCACAAATGACCCAAGTAAAGTAATTGAAGTAGCGATTCGCCAGTGGTTACGGGGTGAAATCCTCAGAGATGACGAACTAACGCGCACGCCTGTGCGTACTCCTGTTCCTCCTCGCGGTGAATGGAACGATTGACGCCATTATTTAACTGTCAATGCAAGTTAAAAAAAGTAAAGTTTGCCAATCTAGTTTTCAGAACACCAAAAAATACCCCATCAAACCCAAAAAAGCTGTAAAAATTTATGTATAAATTTCAGCGGCTTTAGTAAAATTACGGTCGGATACCCTTTGTCTATCCAACTCAATTAATGACTATTACTGCCAATTCCCAATTGTCGAATGTATTTTCCCAAAATCTGGAATCTATTACCAGTAAGACTGATGGCTCATTACCAACTCTAGGAGCCGAGTTGGTTTATACGCAAGATGGGGCAGGGCGCTATCTGACCTTTTGTTGGCAGTACAGCGAACTCCTGGGGTTAAATACTGAAAAAATAGTTGACGATCTGAACCAGACTCAAACCTTTGTTCCGGTGGATAAGGTTACTTATTTGGAACGATTGCACCGAATTTTGACAAATTTGGTGCCAGAAAGGTTTCAATGTTGGTTTAGCTATCAGAAGGAATTATTTGAGTTGGACTTAGTGATTAGTCCGATTATGCCGAGTTTGGGAACTACTGCTACTACCGTTTTAGTGATGGGACGCTTAGTACAAGCGACACTCAACAAAAAACAAGCGCGCGTGGCATCAAAAACGCCCACACAAATAGAGTTAGCTTTACGTTCGCAGCAACATCAAAAATTGGTAAATCGCATTACCAGAAATATTCGCCGGACATTGGATTTAGATATTATTTGGCAGCAAACAGTTGATAGTTTGGGGAAAGCACTGCGGCTAGAACGCTGCATTATTTGTCCTTATCAGCCCTCAAGCCCAAAAGTGCAGGTGAAAGCTGAGTATCGCCAGTCAGAACTCAAATCAATGCTTGGCTTAGATATAGATATAGCTTCTGAGCCTGCCTTTGCTCAAGCCTTGGCAACTCTAGAACCAGTCATGATGGAAGTGCCTGGATATAAAGAGTCTGGGCGGCAGAAAACTTTAGTAGTTGCGACTTGCTATCAAGATCAAGCTAATGGATTGGTTGCCTTAAATTGGCAGGATGAATGCTATACATTAACAGAATCAGAATTAGAACTGGCAAAAGAAGCAGCAGATCAATTGGGAACTGCGATCGCACATGCTACTTTATATGAAGAATTAGAAGTAGCGCGTCAGAAAGCCGAAGAAGCTTCCCGCCTCAAAAGCGAGTTTCTGGCTAATGTATCCCATGAAATTCGTACCCCCCTCAACGGTATGATTGGCTTTTTGAAGCTGATTCTAGAAGGTATGGCTGACGATCCAGAAGAACAAAACCAGTTTTTAGCAGAAGCTCATCACTTATCGATACATTTGCTGAATATCATCAACGACATTTTGGACATTGCCAAAATCGAAGCTGGTAAAATGGAGCTAGCTTACGCTCCAGTCAAGCTAGATGAGCTATTCAGTCATGTAGAAGGTTTCATGCGTCCCCAGGCACAAATGAAAAACCTCAGCTTTCGGATGCAAATGCCTGCTACCTCTGATGAAATCATTGTCCAAAGTAACTATCAACGGTTGCTACAAGTGATGCTTAATTTGGTGAACAATGCCATCAAGTTCACCCATGAAGGCGGCGTTACTGTCAGCGCCGATTTAGTACTCAAAAAGGCGAACTTTCAAGATCAGCAATTTCCTGGCATGGTGAGAGTACGTGTGGCAGACACCGGCATCGGTGTTTCTTTAGACAAACAAGATAAGCTTTTTCAATTATTCTCTCAGGTGGATGGCTCCCGCACTCGCCAGTATGGTGGCACAGGTTTGGGACTGGTAATATCGCAGAAGTTAGTGGAGGCTATGGGCGGCGAGGTACATTTTTATAGTTTGGGCGAAGGACTTGGCTCAACAGTGACATTCACCGTGCCACTATATCAACAACCAGTCATGGTTTCGTCTAATGATAGCGACTCAACAAGTAGTGCTGAGTGCTGTTAGCGGGGCGTTTAGCCCGTGCTAAGTTTGGATACCTGGAAATACTGGGTTTTGAGTTTTAAACTTTAAAGTTTTTTAGTAATTAATTATTATTTAATAATCATATTAGGCATGGGGCAAAACAAGTCTAAGTTCTGAGTAAGGAATTTTACTCAGCACTCAGCACTCAACATTCAGCACTCAACATTCAGCACTCAACATTCAGCACTCTTGAGGGGTATTGGCAAAAAATCTTCCTTGTCCTCAACTCCTCGCGTTCTCTTCAGTACTTTAAAAGCTAAAGTAGAGTAGGAGGGCTTGCATGAGAAATTGTTCAGCTAATCTAATATCAAGTTGCTAAAACCAGCAGTGGTTTAGTCAATCGATTTAACAAAGCTGGAAAATAAAACTTTGGATAATGGTTAATGAGTAAGGGTGCATTGGTTACAGGGATCGTTATTATTCAATGCCCCATGACGGCAGTTGCTCCACTTGGGGAAACCCCAAAACCTCACTGCCTCCCCCATTCCCCGTGCCCATCCCTAACTTAGCAGGTCTAAACTATGGAACTTACAATTGACAACGTTGAAACAGTCTTAGATGAAATGCGCCCTTATCTTATGTCTGATGGCGGCAACGTGGAACTCGTAGAACTCGATGGCCCCGTTGTAAAACTGCGGCTGCAAGGTGCTTGTGGTTCTTGTCCCAGTTCTGCAATGACCCTGAGAATGGGTATTGAGCGCCGCCTTAAGGAAATGATTCCCGAAATTGCAGAAATTGAGCAAGTGGTGTAAAAGTTAGGAGTTAGGAGTTAGGAGTTATGAGTTTTCAATTAACTCCTAACTCCTCATTCTTAACTCCTAACTATTTCTATGTCCCATCCTCTCTATATTGCTTTTGTCTGGCATCAACATCAGCCGCTGTACAAATCCCCTGGCAGCGGCGTTTCGCTATCTCCAAGTCAGCAGTACCGTCTTCCTTGGGTACGTTTGCATGGCACTAAAGATTATTTGGATTTGGTATTGCTTTTAGAGCGATATCCTAAGTTACACCAAACGGTGAATTTAGTTCCATCGCTAATATTGCAACTCGAAGATTATATTGCTGGCACTGCTTTTGACCCTTACCTCACAGCAAGCTTGACACCGAATGAGCAACTCACCCAGCAACAGCGCGAATTTATTATCCAACACTTTTTCGATGCCAATCACCATACCCTGATCGATCCTCATCCCCGCTATGCCGAGTTGTACCAGCAAAGGCAGGAAAAAGGGCAAGCTTGGTGTTTAGCAAATTGGGAATTGCCAGATTATGGCGATTTGCTAGCTTGGCACAATTTGGCTTGGATCGATCCGCTGTTTTGGGATGACCCAGAAATTGCTGCTTGGTTAAAACAGGGACGGAATTTTACTTTAAGCGATCGCCAGCGCATTTATTCCAAACAGCGAGAAATTCTCAGCCGGATTATCCCCCAACATCGGAAAATGCAGGAGTCGGGGCAGCTAGAAGTTACCACCACGCCTTATACCCACCCGATTTTACCGTTACTCGCTGATACTAATTCTGGTCGGGTAGCTGTGCCCAATATGACATTACCGAAGCAACGCTTTGAGTGGGCAGAAGATATTCCTCGCCACTTGCGGAAAGCTTGGGACTTTTATAAAGACCGCTTTGGACAGATACCTCGTGGTTTGTGGCCTTCGGAACAATCAGTAAGTCCGGCGGTACTTCCGCATATTATTAACCAAGGTTTTAAGTGGATATGCTCAGATGAAGCCGTCTTAGGATGGACGCTGAAACACTTTTTTCATCGCGATGGGGCAGGAAATGTGGAGCAACCAGAATTGTTGTATCGACCCTATCGCCTGCAAACCGCCGAGGGTGACTTGTCAATTGTGTTTCGCGACCACAGATTATCAGATTTAATTGGTTTTACTTATGGTGCAATGCCAGCAAAAAAGGCAGCAGCCGATTTAGTAGGACATTTGCAAGCGATCGCTAAAATGCAAAGAGATAGTCATAGCGAACAACCTTGGCTAGTTACCATCGCCTTAGATGGGGAGAATTGCTGGGAATTTTATCCCCAAGATGGCAAACCCTTCTTAGAAGCTTTATATCAAAGTTTGAGCGATGAACCCCGCCTCAAACTCGTCACTGTCTCCGAATTTTTGGAAGAATTTCCAGCCACAGCCACCATCCCCGGAGGGCAACTACATAGTGGTTCTTGGGTAGATGGCAGTTTCACCACTTGGATCGGCGATCCCGTCAAAAATCGTGCTTGGGATTATTTGACAGAAGCCAGAAAAATGCTCGCAAGTCATCCCGAAGCGACAGAAGAAAACAATCCTGAAGCATGGGAAGCATTGTATGCCGCAGAGGGTTCCGACTGGTTCTGGTGGTTTGGTGCAGGACACTCCTCAAATCAGGATGCCATTTTTGATCGGTTGTTTCGAGAACATCTGTTTGGTATTTACAAGGCTTTAAATGAACCTGTACCGCCCTATCTCAAGCAACCGCTGGAAATCCACGAAGCACAGGGAAGTCACACCCCACAAGGCTTTATTCACCCCGTCATTGATGGTAAGGGTGACGAACAAGATTGGGACAAAGCTGGACGCATAGAAATCGGTGGGGCGCGGGGGACGATGCATAACAGCAGTGTTATCCAGCGACTTTGGTATGGGGTGGATCACTTAAATTTCTATTTGCGGTTGGACTTTAAAGGTGGCGTTGCACCAGGACGGGGTTTTCCAGCAGAGTTAAATTTGCTGTGGTTCTATCCAGAAAAAACAATGGTTAACAGCCCAATTCCCTTGGCAGATGTACCAGATGCAGCCCCACTTAATTACCATTTCCACCATCTTCTGGAAGTTAACTTGCTGACGCAATCGATTCAATTTCGAGAAGCTGGAGACAATTATCAATGGCATCCCCGTTTCAGCCGCGCTCAAGTAGCAATAAATAATTGTTTAGAGTTGGCAGTACCGTGGGCAGATTTGCAAGTTCCGCCAGATTATCCCCTACGCCTGATTTTGGTGCTTGCAGATGAAGGGCGTTTTTCCAACTATTTGCCAGAAAATGCTTTGATTCCGATTGAAGTGCCTTAGAACTCAATACCCTTGGTTTTACGAAATATCTATTAGGGGCATACAGATGTACGCCCCTAAAGTCGATTTATTTGGAAATCATATTTAATTTTTATAGTTCTAAATCTAAATAATCGAGCAGTATTGGGATGCGATCGTCGGTGGAAGATAAGCAATAATCGAGTAACATCCAGATTCAGGAGTTGGTGCATGACCGATGACGCAGACGACACAGCGAACAGACACTTCAGTTCAGATGCTAACAAACTCAAAGACAAAGCTTCTCGAAATCAAGTGATCACGGCTCCATTACCAGACCCGATTGCAAAAAATATTGAAGCGATTATTTCACTTCATGCCCAGGAAGTTCGAGATATTCCCCTGCACCAGAGGATACTAGAAGCGATCGCTACATTCTTTGGGCGATCGATATTTCTGTATAGTTTGCTAGTCATACTGGCTATCTGGATTTTTAGCAGTTTTTTCGATCGCTTTTTGCCATTCAATCTGCCCTCGTTTAGCTGGTCAGGTCAAGGCTTAGACGCAGCGTCATTGGTGATCTCAACCGGAGTACTGGTACGACAAACTCGCCAAGAAAACTTTGCCGAACAGCGGGCGCAATTGATGCTACAGCTTAACCTGCTCTCCGAGCAAAAAATTGCCAAGATTATTGCTCTATTAGAAGAACTCCGTACTGATTTGCCTGATGTGATAAATCGGCATGATTCGGAAGCGAAATCAATGCAGGAACCGGCTGACCCGATCGCAGTATTGTCAGCACTCCAGAAAAACCTGGCTGAAGAACTGTCAGCCACAGAAGAAAACAATATGAGTTGATCCCAGTTTTTAGTAGACTTTTGTTTCTATTGAAAGACAAAAAATAAAACTTAATGTAGAGTCTTTGTGTCGGAAATCACAATTCATCGTATATTTAACCAGAGGGATAGATATGGCTCAACTGAATGGTGTAATGATGCAGTACTTCCATTGGTATATCCCTCCAGATGGCAATCTTTGGAATGAATTTAAAGATAAAGTCAAAGAGTTAGCTGATGCAGGTGTTACATCTGTTTGGCTACCCCCAGCTTACAAAGGAACAGGGGGTGGCTACGATGTCGGCTATGGAGTCTATGATATATACGATCTAGGCGAGTTTGACCAGAAAGGCTCGGTTCGGACAAAGTACGGCACAAAAGACGAGTATATCGCTGCTGTGAAGGCGGCAAAAGCTGCTGGCATTCGAGTATATGCTGATGTTGTCCTTAACCACAAGTTAGGTGCAGACCAAGAAGAAGAGGTAGAAGCAACGCCCTATAGTCCAGACGATCGCAACCAGCCCATCGGTGAGATGCAAACAATTAAAGTATGGACTCACTTTACCTTTCCAGGTCGGCAGGGCAAATACTCTGATATGGAATGGCACTGGTGGCACTTCGACGCGGTTGATTACAACGTTTACAACGAAGGTGAGAACGCAGTTTATCTGTTCAAAGATAAAAAATTTGACGATAACGTCGATCTGGAAAAAGGCGCTTTCGACTATCTCATGGGATGCGACCTGGATATGGAAAGTCCAGAAGTTCGCGAGGCGTTGAACGACTGGGGTGAGTGGTTTGTAGAAACTACTGATATAGATGGCTTTCGTTTTGATGCGGTTAAACACGTTAGAGCTGGCTTTTTCCCAGAATGGCTGCAACACTGTCGACACAAGGCAGGTCGCGATCTTTTTGCCGTCGGTGAGTATTGGTCTTATGAAGTTGAAGCGCTGCACCATTTCATTAGCGTCACCGGTGGCGATGTGTTGCTGTTTGATGCGCCATTGCACTATAACTTTAGCGCTGCCAGCAAACAAGGCAATGACTACGATATGCGGCAGATATTTGATAACACCTTGGTGCAACAGCAACCTGCTTTAGCCGTCACCTTAGTTGACAACCATGATTCTCAACCTTTGCAGTCGTTGGAATCTGTAGTGGAAGGCTGGTTTAAACCGTTGGCTTATGCGTTGATTCTACTGCGAAGTGATGGTTATCCCTGTATCTTCTATGCGGATTACTATGGTGCTAATTACAAGGATACGGGCAGCGATGGCAATGAGCATGAGATTTGGCTCGATAGTCATAAATGGATAATTGATAAATTTTTGCACGCTCGTCAAACCTATGCCTATGGCGACCAATACGATTACTTCGATCACGCCAATACAATTGCCTGGACACGCTTAGGAGATGAAGAACATCCTGGCGGTATGGCAGTTGTTCTGAGTAATGGAGGAGAAGGGACTAAGTGGATGGAAGTTGGGCAACCCAACAGCACTTACATTGATATTACTGAACATATCAGCGAACCTGTGACAACGAATGATGAGGGCTGGGCTGATTTTCGATGCGATGCTGGTTCTGTTTCTGTGTGGGTTCCAAAGTCTTAGTCGAGGTTTTAGTAGCATTTATAAGAAGAATTCAGAACTCAGGAGTCAGAATTCAGTATGAATTCTGTACGAGTGGGTATAGCGCAGCGTTAGCGAGTCTGCGATAGCGAGTATTTTCGAGTCGCGTCTAAATAATCGGCGTTTAAGACCCCCACAAAACTAGAATTTTTGGTGAAGTCGCTGGTACCAATCCCCGACTGATAGCGTAGCGGTAGCGTTCGCGCAACGTCTCGTAGAGAGGAACGAGCGTCTTGATTCTGACTCCTGTTAGCGATAGCGGGGCGTTTAGCCCATTCTGACTTCTGAATTCTTCTTCAAAAAGCAATTGAACATTGCCTAAAAAGATTCAATTTAGGCAATGTTTAGTCTAAATTTCAGATATGCTTCTTACTGAACCTGACTATTTGTAGAACTATGGTTCAAACTATATATTTAGAATTAGGTCTGAAAACGGAGAGGGGGGGATTCGAACCCCCGTTAAGTTTCCCTAAACAGACTTTCCAGGTCTGCGCCTTAAACCGCTCGGCCACCTCTCCAGGTGTCACAAGTTACGATCATACTATAGAATCCTAGAAAATGCAAAGATAAAGAAAGATATTCTAGATTGAATCTGATAGTCCTAATCCCAAAACGCAAATCCAGATGTCCCGTACATACACAATTAAAGTTCGCGATCGCGCCACTGACAAAACATACACCCTAGAAGTGCCAGAAGACCGCTACATCCTGCACACTGGCGAAAAACAAGGGGTAGAACTACCGTTTTCTTGCCGTAACGGGGCTTGCACCGCTTGTGCTGTAAGAGTGTTGTCAGGAGAAATTTACCAACCAGAGGCGATCGGCTTGTCGCCAGATTTACGTCGCCAAGGTTATGCCTTGTTGTGTGTGAGTTATCCCCGTTCTGACTTAGAAGTGGAGACACAAGACGAAGATGAAGTCTACGAACTCCAGTTTGGACGCTATTTTGCTAGGGGAAGAATTAAAGCGGGTTTACCCTTAGATGAGGAATGAAGAAGAATTCAGGAGTCAGAATTCAGAATTCAGAATTCTGTCTCGATAAACAATTCAAAATCACCGAATTTCTGATGCCTATAAATTTTGGTGACTGGGTGCGAAAAATAGCTATTTTGGCTTGCTTATTGCTCTTGGTGAGTTGCCAAGCTAAAAACCAACTGCCAAACAATGAAGCCCAGGTGAAAGTAGCACGGGTAGTTAGTGGGCAAAGCTTGGAAGTGTTAGGCATGGCTGAACAACCAAATTTGATTTCCCAAGTGCGGTTAGTGGGTGTTGATGCACCAGATTTGCGACAGCGCCCTTGGGGAGAAGCAGCAAAAGAACAGTTAGAGAATCTAATTGGTGGTGTAGAACAATCGGTAACGCTGGAGTTTGATTTAGAAGCAAAAGACAAAATCGGGCGAACTCTAGCTTATGTGTGGAAAAATAAGGTGTTATTGAATGAAGAATTAGTTAAACAAGGGAATGCGATGTTTGTGGGGCGATCGCCTAACCACAAATACGACCTGCGTTTAGAACGTGCCCAACAATGGGCGAGACTTATGGGGCAAGGAATCTGGAACCCAGAAAAGCCCATGCGCCTCACTCCCGCTGAGTTTCGCCGCCAAAATCTTTAATTAGTGCTGTTAGCGGAAGCGGGGCGTTTAGCCCGTACTGAGGGGGAGAGTGAGGAAGTGAAAGAGAAGAATTAATAACGAATGACAAATGACAAATCTACAAATTTTTCTAGATATTGCTACAGAAGCGGCCTTGGCTGCTGGTGCGATTTTGCAAGGTTACTTGGGTAAGTTAGAAGACGCAATTATTGAAAAGGGACGCCCTGGTGATTTAGTCACGGCTGCTGATAAAGCCTCAGAGGAGTTGATTTTAGAAATTTTGCGTCGTCACTTTCCCCAGCACTCGATCCTCGCTGAAGAGTCAGGGAAATTAGGCGATCAAGAAAATGAATACCTCTGGGCAATAGATCCTTTAGATGGCACAACTAACTACGCTCATCAATACCCATTTTTCGCCGTTTCCATCGGGCTGTTAATTAATGGTGTTCCCCAAGTTGGTGTAATTTATGACCCATTTCACAATGAGCTATTCCGTGCTGCTGCTGGTTTAGGGGCAACACGTAACCGTCAGCCCATCAAGGTTTCAGCAACATCTGAACTGGGTAAAAGCCTACTAGTAACAGGATTTGCCTACGATCGCCGCGAAACCTCTGATAACAACTACGCAGAATTTAGTCATCTCACCCATCTTACCCAAGGAGTTAGACGTAGCGGTTCGGCATCGCTAGATTTGGCTTATGTTGCCTGTGGACGTGTCGATGGTTACTGGGAACGGGGACTTTCTCCTTGGGATATTGCCGCTGGGATAATTTTGGTACAAGAAGCCGGGGGCAAAATCACCGCCTACGATGGTACTGCTGTCAAAATTGAGTCTGGTAGAATTCTTGCCACAAATAGTTATATTCACGGCTCCCTCAGTAACGAACTTTTACGGGTTCCGCCACTGTCAGCTTGGGTGTAGCAGATGGGGGCTTTCTCTACGACTTTGGGTACACTAAAAGCAATCTAACTGCTCCTTTGGTGCAAAAACTCTATATGTCTTTCAAAATAGATCGTGGACTATTTAAATATGATTTCATAGATCATCACGCAGTGCTGTGCGTTCCAGTTGATGCCGATGTCAAAGAGATTCGCAAACGCTATCTCCAAGTCGCCCGCCGTTTGCACCCAGACAGTAGTCTTACTGAAACTGCTGCTCAAAAACATCTCGGTAACGAATTGTTATCAAAGCTGGTTAACCCGGCTTACGAAAAACTTGCTGGCGATCGCACTCGCACTGAATATATTCTAATTTTGTCGCAAATTGGCAAGCGTCTGGTACAAGAGTCTACTTCGGTAACTCTAAATACCGACTTGGGTAGACAGTTAGTTGAGGCGGCTAATATCGATCATTTTTATAAAACTGCGATCGCGAAACTAGCCCAAACCCAATATGATTCTTTAGAACAAGCGCAGCAAGTGATTGCCCAAGCTAGTGAGTTGAATTTAGTGTATTTAATGCGGAGTGCGGGTAAATCAGCAGCGCCGCCATCTGCTCAACCCAAAGCCCAATCAGGTACGCCTCAGCCAAATACACCAAAAAATACACCATCAGCACCAACACCAGCCCCACCAAAAGAAGACTTGATTGTAGAACAGTATATTCGTCGCGCTCAATCTTTGATTGACAAAAATCAATTTGCCCCAGCCAAAGTAGAGTTGCAAGAGGCCCTGAAACTAGAACCAAAAAATAGTCGTTGTCATAGCTTAATTGCAATGGTGTATTTGAAGCAAAATCAGCTAAAAATGGCCAAAATCCACTTTGACAACGCTCTAAAATTAGATCCTGGTGACGAAACGGCTCTACAATGGAAACCTAAAATAGATAAGGCTTTAGGACAACAACCTAGCGATCATAAGGTGACTTCATCCCCCAATAATGGAGATAAGCAACCAGAGAAATCTGGTAGTGGTTTGTTCGGTGGTTTGTTTGGTGGGAAGAAAAAATAATGGTGTATCAACCAGCAGCGGGAGCCAGGGATTTATTGCCCTTGGATGTGGAGAAAAAACGCTGGATTGAAGATCGATTACAGCATGTGTTTCACCGTTGGGGATATCACATGATTATCACCTCGACTTTAGAACGGATGGATACCCTGATGGCGGGGGAAGCAATCCAGCGTCAGATGGTGATTCAACTACAACAAAATGGCGAAGATGATGAATTGGGGCTACGTCCAGAATTAACAGCATCTATTGCTCGTACTGTTGTGACTCGGATGGCTGGTGTCACTTATCCACAACGGTTGTATTACAACGCCAATGTGTTTCGCCGCACTTGGGAAAGTAGGCATAATCGCCAGCAAGAGTTTTATCAAGCTGGGGTGGAGTTGTTAGGTACTGGCGGATTGCTGGCAAATGCCGAAGTACTGCTGTTAGTAGCAGATTGTTTAGCAGCATTGGGTTTGCAAGGATGGCATTTAATTTTAGGTGAGGCGGGAATTACCCGCTCGCTCCTGAGTGCCTTTCCTGCTAATTTACAAGATCGAGTTCGCAGTGCGATCGCTCATCTTGACCGCATCACCATAGATAATTTACCCCTAAGTGACAAACTCCGCGATCGCGCCCAAATCATCATGGATTTGCGCGGCCCAAGTGCAGACGTGTTGCAAAAAGTTAGTGGTCTCGATCTAGATGAAGAACAGCGAGAGGCAGTAAATAACCTCAAATCCCTAGTAGAATTACTAGAATCAGAGAAAAAACTTCCGTTAATTCTCGACCTCAGCCTGATCCAAACCATAGACTACTACACTGGTATCGTCTTTGAAGTTGTCAACGATACCGAATCCCAAGCCAGAGTTTTAGGGCGCGGTGGTCGCTATGACCAGCTTTTGGGGCTATATCATCCTCAAGGAGAAAACATTCCCGGAATTGGTTTTGGACTAAGTATCGAAGATTTATACCAAGTTCTGTTGTCTACTCAGCAATTACCACAAGAAACTCCCGCGAGTGACTGGTTGGTAGCACCAGAGACAGCTAGTGCTAACGCCGCCGCCTTTGTCTACGCGCAAAAACTCAGAGATTCTACTGATTTGGTGCGAGTAGAAATTGACTTGGGGGGAAGAGATGCAGAGGCGATTCGCCAATATGCAAGCGATCGCGGCATTGCCCAAATTGCCTGGATCAAAGCTGATGGCTCACCAAAAATAGAACCATTGCGTTAGTGGGTATAGGGGAATGCCACTAAGAAAAGATACAGCCCTTGCTCTAACTGGAACAAGCCTCTAGGCTGGGAACCCATTCTGGGAGGCTCCACCTCCAGTAGCTTGACAAGAGGCAGAGCCTCTTTAAATGCATTCCCAGCCTGGAGGCTGGGAACGAGACGACACAAGCCTTGGAGCTTTTCTTAGTGCCATTCGGGTATAGGGAGTGAGGCAGAGGAGCAGTACTTCTCTACGAGAGGCTGCGCCAACGGCTACGCTCATTAACCGAAGGGCAGAGGAGATAAAACTTTCTCCCCTGCTCCCCTGCTCCCCTGCTCCCCTGCTCCTCTGCTCCCCTGCTCTCCCCTCCCCTGCTAGGCTAGAAATAGCCGATACAGAAAAGAGGGAATCGAGAACATGCCGCATACAATTGTTACAGAAGTCTGTGAAGGCGTTGCAGACTGCGTAGATGCCTGTCCAGTAGCTTGTATTCATGATGGCCCAGGCAAAAATACCAAGGGAACTGATTGGTATTGGATTGACTTTGCCACTTGCATCGACTGTGGCATCTGTCTCCAAGTTTGCCCTGTAGAAGGGGCGATTCTTGCAGAAGAACGACCAGAGTTGCAAAAAACTCCGTAATAGTCCATAGTCAACAGTCAATAGTCAATAGTTATGTTTGACTTGACTGTTGACCAATGACCAATGACAAGTGACCAATGACAAATGATTATTTATTAGAAGTTCAAAATGTTCACGCTGGATACATCAAAGATGTAGATATCCTGCAAGGTGTGAATTTTCAGGTTGCACCAGGGGAATTGGTGACAGTGATTGGCCCCAACGGTGCAGGTAAATCTACTTTGGCAAAAGCAATTTTTGGGCTTTTGATCCCCCACACAGGCACAATTACCTTCAAAGGTGAAAATATCGTGGGGTTAAAGTCCAATCAAATTGTGCAACGAGGAATGTGCTACGTACCGCAAATCGCCAATGTTTTCCCCTCCCTCAGTGTTGAAGAGAACTTGGAGATGGGCGCTTTTGTGCTTAACGTTCCCCTGAAACCAATTAAAGATAGAATATTTACTATGTTTCCTAGACTAAGCGATCGCCGTCGTCAACGTGCTGGTACTCTCTCTGGAGGAGAACGCCAGATGCTAGCGATGGGCAAAGCTTTGATGTTGGAACCTGGTTTGCTGATTTTAGATGAACCATCTGCTGCTTTGTCGCCGATTTTGGTGACACAAGTGTTCGAGCAGATTAAACAAATTAATCAGGCAGGTACTGCGATCGTATTAGTAGAACAAAATGCCCGTAAAGCTTTAGAGATGGCTAATCGTGGGTATGTATTAGAATCGGGACGTGATGCGATCTCCGGCCCTGGTGAAGAATTGTTGAATGACCCGAAAGTGGGTGAGCTATATCTGGGAGCAGGTAAGAGACATTAACCCTTTTTTATCACTCTTGCCCCATTCAACATAACACCAGCTTAATATCGGAGCTTCACCAGTCTATAGCGATGACTAGGTTGGGCTGCGCCGACGCTATCTATAACTAATACAAAAGCCATAACATTACCTGCCACTGCCGCGACCGTCGTTTTCGATGCTCAAAGAATTCTCCCTAATAATCCGTTTCTAATCACATCTACAGCTAGTCGAGAGGCAAAACAGGACATTCATTCAGGAAAAACTGACAAAAACGTAAATTACCCGGATTTACCAAAATCCCATTCGCAATTCGCAATTCTGAATTACGTCATGGATGGGTATTTAGACCCCAACCATAAATTAAATGTATGGGTATCCCAAAATATATCGGTCGAATTAAAGAATCTGGAGGGACTTATTCGCCGTCATAGCAGTTTTTATATTGGATTATATGGATGGATATGGAAGATTCCTACAAGTTAGTTGCCGAATTATTGACGCTAAGTCGTAACAAGGACAAAGGGCGATGAGGCTTATTTTATCTGCATCCTAGCCCAAGTTGTAGCCCCTTAAGCTTGCACAGAGACGTAAAGGACAGAGAAAGAAACTCTCTGGATTCTTTGCGTCTCTGGGATTATTTTTATCTTGGGCGTCCCAATGTAGTGATATATAAAGCAGCTTCATCAGCAGGAATACCCAAAACTTCATTTACTTGATCGTCAAAGAATCCACCGATACCACTGACGCCTACATTCAGGTGCATTGCTGCTAAATTCAGGCGTTGTCCCAAATGACCGGCATCCATGTGCAAGTAACGGTAAACGCGATCGCCATATTGTGCGATCGCAGCTTTCAAGTCGGCTGTATGAAATAACACCGCTGCTGCATCCCGCCCTAATTCTTGTCCCAAACAGAGAAAATGTAACTCTCGCCGAAAGTTTTTAAACCGGATTTGGCGTAATTCTTGGGCTTTGGGCGCGTAATAGTAACAACCCGCCTCCAGTCCTTTGACTCCGCAAACAGCAATGAATGTTTCGATTAAATTTAGATCGAAGTAGTCTGGAGAAATATCTAAGCTTTGGTCGATGTAATTTTGCGGTTGATAAGTGAAATCTAGTAAACTTTTCAATTCATCGAAGCTTAAATCATCACCATTGTAAGCGCGGGTAGAGCGTCGCTTATACATAGTGGTTTCCAGTTCTGATAGTTTTTGTCCCCAGTTTATCGGTGCGGTGGTGGTGGGAATTTTTAAACAGAAAGGAAAATTGTATTTATCCTCTAAAGATTTTTCTTGTTTAATAGTTGGTAGATTAAGATTACCAGTTACACCTGGTTGGATCTGGGTGTGTCGATGGAAATATGTTAATAGTTCGCCATCAGGGATTTGAGGATAACTAGTTTCAGTAGCGGAAGGTAAAGCAGTACATCCCAATGGCAAATTTTGATTAACATCTAACAAGTCTGCCAGAGGTAAGACAGCGATCGCACCTTCTTGTTGCGGATCGATATAAAGCAGATCGTTAACTGATTCATCCACAAAACCGCCGATTAAATGAGGGCGATAATCAGTAATCGCAGCAGCTAACTCGATATTACCCAACAGGTGTCCCGTATCCAGAAAAATCCGCCGATAAGCCCGATCTTCATAGCGCCACGCAGAACGATAGAATACCGCAGTCACAATAATTGCTAATTGGGTATTTTCTAAAGAAGGATGCCAGAAACAAGCTGCTTGAAGAGTTTGCCAAACATCACTTTCCCAATAATGCATGAGAGAATGAGTTCGACACTGGTAGTTATATAGACCAGGCGGCAATAACGACGTACCACGGGAAACCACATACACTTCAGCAGGGTATAGTCCGCCTGCACTGGGAGCAGCGCGTAAATACACTGCACTACCCATAGAAGGCATTTTCGCCGTCAATCCATAACTGCGAAACAATAGCCGTGAAAGTCTTTGCCACCATAGAGCATCTGGGTTATTAGCATAAGCCTCTGCTCTTTCTTGGATATAGGGTTTGAGATCAAAAGTAGAGCCAATTTTGTACTCTTTGAAGGGCACTGGCTGTTTAGTCCAGTCTAAGCGCTGACTTTTGGAAGCGAGAGTCTCAGGGTTGTATTTAGTCCGTTCGTGATAATGCTGGGCAATCGATTGGTGTAATTCTGGCATAGTACTTTTAATATCCTTGGGGCATCCTTTTCTTGATCTTGGCATTCATTAGCCTCATTGTTTCGTGTCAATTGGTACAATCCTCAGAGTCATAAAGTGGTAAATGGTAACAATTGAATTGGGCATTGGTCATTTGTCATTTGTCATTGGTTATTAATTATCCTCCCCTGCCCTCCTGCCCCTCTGCTCCCCATCTTCTTTCGCAGTACCATATAAACGCAAAACTATCTAAGCCTAAATGTGCAATGATACCTGTACGTCAAACTTTATCAAAGCCTGATATCCAACTTTCTTATTTAGAATGGAATCAAGGTCAAGAACCTTTACTGCTGTTACATGGCTTAGGCGATCATGCTCTAGTGTGGTCTAGTTTAGGAGATTACTTGGCGGCGGATTACCACATAGTTGCGCCAGATATGCGCGGACATGGCCAAAGTAGTAAACCAGAGATAGATTATAGCTTTGAGAGTGCGATCGCAGACCTGGAAGCACTCATGGATAGTCTTGGATGGACTTTTGCCCATATTGTAAGTCACTCGTGGACAGGAAAATTAGCCGCCATCTGGGCAAGACAAAACCCAAAGCGTTTACGGAGTATAATTCTCGTCGATCCGATTTTTATCTGGAAAATGCCCAGTCTTTTCAGGGTAACTTTCCCGATGTTATATCGCTTCTTGCCTTTTCTTAAAAGCATGGGCCCCTTTGCCAGTCACGAAGAAGCCGAACAACAAGCACGGCAATTAAAGCAATATCAAGGATGGAGTGCCTTACAGCAGCAAGTCTTCCAAGCAGGAATAGAACAAAAACCCGATGGGAGTTGGGGCAGCAAATTTACCATAGCCGCCCGCGACGGCATTTTTGAGGCAGTGATGCAAGTGCCCGGTTTTACAATTCCCCTTGACACCTCTGCCCTATTCGTCCAGCCAAAACAAGGACTAAACCGCCAAAATTGGCAAATTCAACCTTACAAAACCTATCTTCAAAACTTACGTATCTGCCAAGTTCCCGGCAATCATTGGCCATTTTTGACACAACCAGAGGCATTTAACCAAACTGTGGCAGCTTTTTTGGCAGAACACAGATCAAAAATCTCATGATTATTAGACGGGATTAGTCATACAGCAACAGAAGAATTAATAGGAGCGGATGTCTAGGAGGATTGGGCATTGGGCATGGAGAAGAAACAAGGGAGACAAGGAAGAGGGGGAGATAAAGGAGAGATTTATTTAATAATTCCCCCTTGTCCCTCTTGTCCCCCTCATCTACCTCATCTCCCTCATCTCCCCCCACTCCCCATTCCCCACTCCCCACTCTCCTGTTATGAGCCTTTGTATCAATCCTGTTTGCCCTAAACCAAATCACCCAAATAATCATCAAAACCGCTTTTGTCAAAGTTGTGGTTCCCATCTAGAATTGCTAGGGCGTTATCGGGTGACGTGCCTGTTGAGTGACAAAACAGGTTTTAGTAAAGTTTATGAGGCATACGAGCAAGATACCCCCAAAATTCTCAAGATACTCAAAGAGGATTTATCAGGCGACGCCAAAGCAGTAGAACTATTTCAGCAAGAAGTAATGGTGTTGGGACAATTTAAGCATCCTGGAATTCCCAAAGAAGATAGTTACTTCCAGTATCAAACCCGAAATGGTTTAGTGTTGCATTGCATTGCAATGGAAAAAATCGATGGCTACAACTTAGAACAGTGGCTACAGCAGCAAAATAGCCCCATATCCCAAGAACAAGCCATAGACTGGTTAAGACAGTTGATAGAAATTTTAGATGTAGTACATAGCAAACAGTACCTACATCGAGATATTAAGCCATCTAACATCATGATTAGATCCCCCCTTAAGCAGGGTTGGGGGAATCTAGTAGTGATTGATTTTGGCACCGCCAGTGAAATTAATAAAACCTACCAAGACCAACTAAGCAATGGCGACAAGATGACAGCACTTATGTCATCTGGCTACAGCGCCCCAGAACAAATGAATGGTCAAGCAGTACCGCAGTCAGATTTCTTTGCTTTGGGACGCACGTTTGTATTTTTGCTGACAGGACACCATCCTTTGGAGATGTATGATGTCCAGCAAAATTTGTTGCACTGGCAAAATCATCCGACCCATGTTTCACCCTTACTATTGAATTTAATTGATTGGCTAACAGCATCAGATATAGAAAAACGTCCTACCAGTACTCAAGAAATTTTGCATTCTCTAGAAGAAATAGAAACTCAATTAACAGAAACTACTCCGACAAATAGTAATATCCTAGAATCTTCTAACCTTGAACATTTAACTGTAGATATTAATAACAACTCATTACCTCCAAATAAGCAGCCGGAAAAAGTGCCGCTATTGGCATTTTTTGCAGTTCTATTATTAGTATTAGGATTGCTTAGTATAGTGGCTTTAGCCACACGAAAATCAGATTTACCTGACACATCTTATTACAGACAATATCCAGAAAAGAAAGGTAATATCGATTACTTTTCTTATCAAGAAGGTAGGGATAGTCAGGGAAGGATAGCTGAATTTAATATAGCAGTTTTATCGCTAAAATATAAATGGCTTTTAGGTAGCAACTTTCAAATTAAATCCAATGATGAAATTATTAGCGTTGACCTTTTAAAGTTGAATTTAGAACAAGAAGGTATAGAGAATATAATGGAAGCTCCCAATGAGATTATCTCTGTCGGTACAGCTTCTTGTAAAGGTGATAGATCAGTTCAAGAACGTGTGGCTTTAGAACGTTCAAAACAAATACAACTTTTGGTTAAAAATTTATTTATTAATACACCAAGTGTCAAAAGTTATCGCTTATTGAATTTGGGTCAATTTCAACGGAGTGATTGTCAGGCAAATCAGGATTTAACTACATATCAGACAAGTGTGATAATTATCGGTGTTAAAAGAGAATCATCAGGTGTCATTATTGACGAGGCGCTACGGAATAGGTTAGAAAAGAAGCCTTTTGCTGATTTTAAATTAGAAGATTATTCTTTGGGATCTGCACAGAAGTTTAAGACTATACCGAGCAATTTATAAAATCTCTAGCAAAGTAAAAAAATCAGTCTATAGGCATATCTCTTATGATTAGAGCAGCAGATATCAGCACTCATCGATTAATCAGCCTTATAAACAACTTTCGCCTGTTTGGGATGAACCCGCTACCTACTTATTTATCTTTGTTGACAAATTACTAGTAGCGTCTTCCAGACTAACTAGGACGGTTATTCGCACCGTGAATTTTTAGCATGATTTGTCAAAATAAAAGATAACCGGAGGTTCAAAATATGAAATTTTCAATCCAATCACTTTACACCTGGTATCGCGATGTGCTTCGTAACCCCAAATACCGTTGGTGGGTAATTTTAGGAACGTTGGTCTATTTGGTCAGCCCATTTGATGTTCTTCCAGATTTTATACCCGTTGTGGGACAGATTGATGATGTTTTCCTTTTGACTCTGCTAGTTAGTGAAGTGTCTGGGCTAGTAATTGAAGGCTGGAAAGCTCGTAAGGGTGAGGTGGATGCTGAAGTACCTAATACTACTGAGGGTTCTACCTCTAGTGGAAGCACCATTGATGTTGATGCTGTTTCGGTTAAGTAGTTTTAATAAAACCCCTGCTTTTGGAATTTGAGGTGGGGGATATTTTTTTTTAACGCAAAGGGGCGCGGAGGGAAGCGCGGAGGTTCGCGGAGGATGAGAGGGAGTAAGAGGAGGAGTTAGAGATTGTTGGCTACGCGTTTGATGCCTTCTTTGAGGTGGAGGACGTTAAAGTTGAGGAGAAGACCTAGTTTGCAGTTTGCAAGTTTGAGATAGGTTAGGAGTTGAACGGAGTGAATTGGGTGGAAGGACTCTACAGATTTAATCTCTACAATTACTTGGTTTTCGACAATCAAATCTAATCGATAAACACATTCCAATTGCACATCTTGATAAACTAAGGGCAATGGAATTTGCTTACCAACATTCAATCCGGCTTTCTTCAACTCATAATCCAAGCACTCCTCATAAGCCGACTCCAACAAACCAGGCCCCAAAGCAGTATGCACCCTCATCGCACAACCAATAATCACCCCACTCAACTCATTCTCTCTCATCCTCTGCGTTCCCCTGCGCTTCCCTTTGCGATCCTTTGCGTTTAAAAATCCTTCACAAATTCCGTCAAGAACCTGAATGCCTTCAAAATATAACTAGCGCAATCTCTAGGAGAAGTATTGTAAAACGATCGCCACGCACTCGCTTTATCCTCATCATAGCGATCGCTGCGTTGACTATGATTTTCTAACCATGCCAATCGCACTGCATGGCCGATTAACACATCCAACACCATATATTCTTCAATTTGCAACTTGGGATTATTGGCAGCGATCGCAGCTAATTCGATTAATGCTTCAATATTAACTTGGCGATATTCTGGAGCTTCGATTTTATTCAGCAAATGCTCAACCAACAGAGCAAAATTTCTTTCCCCTGCTGTCATTTCCGACAGCATTATCTCGCTATCTAAACGATTGCGCCGCTCTAGTTTATCGCCAATTACTAGACCTTTGCAATGTTGCATTAATAGCCAAACTTGTTTAAAAAATTCTTTTGGTACGCGCCCCGTCGCACCTTCAGCTTGGCGAAACCGTCGCCAACCACCTGGCGGAACTTCTATCCCTTCGGCGATTCCTGGTAACACCACCCAAGCAATATCACTTTCTTTTTGTTTGACGTGCAGTGATTCTTGCTGGCGCAACAGGTTACTCATGCCAGTATATCCAGTTAATACCTGACGCAAGCGCACTTTAACTTCAAAGGGTGAAAGTTGCATTAAGTAATCGTAAGCTTCATCTTGAGTAACGTGTAATTCCCGCGCTAGTTCGCTGGTTATCAGCAGGATGAGATAGCCGACTCTCAGCGTGAGTAGTCCCTGAAATAGTTCGGGTTCGGAGCGAATTAAGATACCAAGATAGATTAAAATCTCTTGAGTAAGGACGCGATCGCGGATATCTTCACGACAAAAATGGTTAATTTTATCGGCAATTTCATCGTGGGACATGGGTACGGTAATTAAGGACGCTTCGCTGTAAGCTTTACCCACAGCAATTTGCTTGCCCCGTACCAAAATACTCGTCACTGCATCTGATAGGCTGATATCAACCATTTGGCGTAACCCCGCAGCGCGACGCACTACTGCCCAAATGCCTAAATCTCCAGCTTTGGTATAAACTTCATCGAGTAAATCGCCTACGGTGACAGGATATCCTGGCCCACCATATCCGGTATCAAATTTCATTCCCTGTAAGCGAGTTAAAGTTTGCAATAACTCAATTTGTTCGTAGATATTTTCTGATGAACGCAAATGGGAAAGTAATAACCCAAAGTTGGTTTCACACTCCACTTGAAATTCTTGGGTATGTCCTAAGCGCCAGTTTTTCTCAGGGTGATACGCTAAATAATAGCAACGTGGGCTAGCATTTTTTACTGGCGATCGCGAAAATTCTGCATTGGGAAGAAAATCAATTCTTTGGATTCCGGCTGTCAACATTAGCTGATTTAGCCGCCCTAATTTCACCCGTACACCATTACAAACACCATCTTTCAGTTCTTGCATCAGTTCTAGTAATGCTTCAGAACCACTTTCTAACATGGTGTGCGTCAACATTAAAGTTAAGGTAGGACGCCCTAAATCGCTCCAATATTTTTGAATGTAAGCTAGTTCGCTTCTAATTTGATCCAGTAAAAAATGGTAGTCAAGGGTTAAGTAAAACTGTTGAGAATCTGAAAATGAAGGCAAAAATACAATTGTTTCACCGCTAATCCGAAAGATTCTAGATGTTGTCAAACTCCGCAGTCGCCGCACTGGCCGCCCAGTTAAACCAAGTTTGTTATTACGTCCAATTTGGGTATAAATAGCTGAGAATTCTCCAGCTTTTCTCACCTGAATCGGTTCTACTTGGGCAGGTGTTTGGGCTTCAATTCCGTGAACTTCTAGTTTCGTTTGTAAATCTTCATCTTCTGCTAATAAGGCAATTTGTACCAATGCTTCGCGCTGTTTTCCTACACACAAATGTCTTCCCAAAGGGTCGATATCACCAACCGCCAGTAAACCTTCACTCAACATTTCGCCAAGAAAATATAAACTCTGTGCCCACACTAAAGGAATATTTTCATTGGGCAAACGTGGTTGCGTTTGAGGTGCTAACTTTTCTGCCTCTATATTTTCTGCTGGAACATAATAAAGTTCTGGCAATAAACGCAAACCATCTTGTTCTATGAGTAATGATTCTAAAAGCTCTTGGTATTTTTTAACTTGTTCTTGTTCGCCGCGAAATAATCCATCTAGAACTAAATAAGTGAAAAATAACGGCCATTCACATTCAATATGCTCAAATTGCTTGAGTTCCCACGGTTCGTAGTGCAAGCGCTGATGATCTTCTAAAACGGTTTGGTGTCCATCACGCAGAAAGCGTTTGCAGCCGTACTTACCTGCGAGTTTATTGATAATATCGTTTAGAGTGCGATCGCGTAACTCCAAATTTTCCACTGCAAAGGCAGGATAACTAATAATACTTAATAGCGCCGCATCAATTTCTTTGGAACCAGATTCTCTCGGTAATAACGATTCTAGAGTAATCCGGGCGCGGGCAATTTCATCTGGTAGCACATGAATAACCGATGCTTGACTACCCCGCACGCCAAACAAATCCAATCCGTTGATAGCTTCTAAAGCAGCTTTTGCCATGCCTACAGAACTGGCATTTAACTCAGCACTACCACGATTAATTTTATTCCCACGTTCCCAAATGCCGTAATCTGGTGTGCGGTAAGCTCGTCCAATGTAGTAAACTAAATTTTGGACGAAATTCACTTCATCAATGGTATAAATTATTTGCAATCCTGCTGCCGTCATTTGCCCCAAGAACAGTAAAAATATAGATGTGGCATCAAGTTGCAAATGTCCCCATTCATCATCACCAACAACAATATCACCAGTGGCGGTATTATATTTGGCGTGCAGTCCATCCAGTAGCGATTGAGTATGTTTAAATGTCTCTACTTTATGAGCCTGTCGCATCATCGCAAAAAGTAACCCGCGCATCAATTTGATGACACTGTGTTCTAGTTCATAGGTGCGCCCTTCATCGTCGTCAATCTTGCGGTATGCAAGTCCTAAACCCCAAACTGCCAAAATGCTGTAAACGTTGTCTCGCACCCAGGCATCTGTATAATCGCCGTGGGCTGTAATCGCTGTGCTTGCAGGTAGTAAACCCGTAATTGGATTTTGACGAGCCAGGATAATCGTTTTGATTTGCTGGTAGTAATAGTCTAGGCGAGAGAGCAATTTGGTAGATGTTTTCATGGTTGGGTTTAGAACTACTTGCAAAATTTGACCCTGTGACTGTCAAGTGAATTACCTAAACCAAGCCAGAACAAGTTCTGTAATGGTTGATGGGACAACAGCTAAAGGTGGTGTGAGTTTATTATTATCTCCTGTTAATACGCCTCTGGGTACTGAATTTTAGCGATTTTATTTCGGCGTGGCACTGGCGAAATAGTGAAAAATTGGGAAGATTTTTGGGTGTGGTCAGAATTACGTGCTATGAAGTGCAATCTAGGGGATATGAGCTAGTATGCTAGCAGAACAGCAGATTAACTTTTTTCATCATGGAAACTCGAATTAACAAACGCACCCACAGCGATTACACCCAAAGTGCTGCCTATCTGCCCAAGGATTTAGTTAAAATTTTCAAACAGCTAGCTCTTGAGTTAGAAATAGGGCACAGTGAGGCAATGGAAGAAGCTGTCAGGATGTGGTGTGATGCGGCAATCAAAAAGGTAAGTCAACCTTGATGAGGTATCCTACACCCAAACAAAATTTGACTTGTTTTATCCTCTGCCAAAACCTCACAACGTTTCTACTACCTATCTTTATAGTCAGATTAGATGAACGAACAGGAGACATCTATATCTTGGCTGGTGATGAAACTGGTATTGTAATTAACCCTAATGGTAAATGGAGATACGACGAATGACCAAGCCTAAGTTTGCAGCAATGAGCAAAATAGAGTTAAAACGTTATTTATTAGAGAATCGTAATGATACAGAAGCTTTTCACGCTCTAATGGATAAAATTAACGCTGAACCTAACCCAAAGTTTTATACCATAGATGAAATTGGTGAACTGGAAAAACTAATAGAAGCAAAACGGACACGAGAAAATCTCTAAAAATTACTGAAGAAAGGCAGAGGGCAGTTATTGCTGGAGGCAGGAAGAAGAAAATATATTTATTTGCCCTCTGCCAAACGGGTTTAACACAGTCATAAATACAGGTAATTTTTAGTCGTAGATTAGAAAATGACCGCGATCGCCAACTCAAATATGATATTTGTTCAAATCTTTGTGAAGCAGAAACTTTATCAGCAAGCTACGACTGATTACGCCAAATATGAGGATTTAACTCCATTAATGCTTTTGTTGCATCATGCCCAAGTGTCTCAAATGCGACATATTGAGAACCCATCCCGTAGTTCACTTGATGCCCAGTAGCTAACCAAAAGTAGCCTCCGCGCAGAGACAATTGGTCGTATGCAACCAATCCTTCCTCACGAAAAAACTCTTTCATATAGTCGCGGTCAGCACCAATGCCCATTCCTCGTCCTACATATTTAGTATGGCATTGGGCAACAATATCTTTGCTGATGGCAGTAATCCGTTGAGAGACAATCATCCAGCCAATTCCTAGTTTCCGAGTAGTATTAAAGGCATCACGAATGACTTTTGTTACCTCATCATCACCATATTGCGGTGCCCAACGCGGCCCTTCATCTAGAACTACTAAGCCATTGCGGGTTACTCCAAGAGCTTTAAAATCACTCTCAGCCTTACGCTTAGTTTTGCTAAAAATCTCGTACATCACATAATGTTGCTCTGACTCTGAAAGAGTAGCCATATTAATGAGAATGATGCGTCCTTGATCCATGAAACCTTGAACTAGTTCATCAATACTGTATTTGCCCTCAAAATATTTCATTACGCCATTGGTATATGCACGAATCCAAGAACGATTTTGAGCGGGGTTTGTTTTTATCTCTTGAGCCTCGGTTAATTTTTCATTACGCTTTGCACCAGTGTAAATAGAGGGAATTTTATCAATAGCCTCATCAAGTACTCTGCCAGGTTGAGCAAGAGCTAAATTAACTTCTTTGTCAAATATTTCTTCTGTCACTTTGTCTGCTAATTGCTCAGACTTTTCACCGTGCATATTGAGAATTCGTCGGAGTACAGGATTAAGCAATTGCTTAAATGAGGTTTTACTTGTCAACCTTACCTCGCTAATAGGGATATATTGAGGTTTGCGTCCTGCTTTATTTAATAATTCAATAAAATTGAATTTAAAATCTCCTTTCGAGTGTGAACCGCCCCTAGAAATATCTCCAGCCGTATCAGGAATTAAGCAGCCTTGTAGTGGATTAGCAGCAAGTTGAGTGGCTATTAGCGATAAGGCAAGAACTGTTTTACCAGAACCATTTTGACCAAATATACAAGTGTGTTTAGCTTCTCCATGCCCTCCATCATCCCATTCACCAAAGTGTCGATTTACTACTGACATCGGCATTGAAGGTTCATCTGGTAAGTTCCCAATGACTGCTTGATATTTGTTCTCTACCTGGTAGTCTACAATCTCTGTATCATGCAAAACTCTTAAGAGAGTCCCTGATTTTGGTGGACAAGCTATACCCGAAAAAGCACCATCAGAAGCTCGAATACAAGCAATAATTTCTACTTCAGCCGTCAGAATATCGCAATCACCAGAGTAGTAAGGTAAATACCCCTTATCAGCGATAACTTGCTGAAATTCCTGAGTTTCATGAATAGGGTTAACCATGTCTACACGATTTATTCGACATAGCACGCGCTGCAATCCAATATCTGAATTAATTTCTATTTCGCAAAGTTTTCCACTAATACTGCGGTTTTTAACCTGGCTAAGAATAGTAACGTTTAACTTTCCTTTTTTGAAAGAATTAACGGTGGCAATACAATCTTGTTGCAGTAACATATTTATCGACGTGCAGAGGTACGAAAAGAACTAAATAACTTAGGGTAACGACCAACATTGACTTCGCCATATAGACTAATCACAGATGTCGCCTGCTTGGAAAGTAAATCAGCTAAATATAGGGGCATTGGCTCCATAATGCTGCGGGTCTTGGTTTGCGCTTGAACTACACCCAACACTTCATCTAATTCGCAAACCTGCTCGTTATAATGAATTGTCATTACACTCGACCAAGGCCAAGGGCGGAAATTGACAATTTGCATATTCTTGAATGTCAATTCCACTTGCTGATGCTGGGTTTCCAAGGATTTATCAGCAGTATGAGGCTTGCCATAACCTTGGACTTTTGAACCGTGGGAAGACTCAAAAACTTGTTCGTAAGTAACAGGTTTTGTATATTCTCCTGCTTTAAGCGCCAACCCCAAAATTAATTTATCAGATGGGATAAAAGCTGTTGTTATGATACCAGATAGCGCTTTGAGTTGCTTGGAATAAAATTTGCTAATCCCTTTTTTACTTATAGAAATTAGTTTTTCGGCTCCCGTACCACCCCTGCCGCCAAAAATACTAAACCAATCAGAATCTCTATTAAGAAGACACCTTTCGTAGATATCCTGAACTAACTCCCATTCAAGAAAATCAGGGTCTTCCACTGTTGTGTCATCTTTGGGCATGGCAGCAGCAAATTTGCACAAATCCCAATTTAGAGAGGTAAAACTTCCATCGTACATCACCCATTGACCTGACTCGCAGGTGTAACGCAAAGCGGCTAATTCTTGAGCAACACGAAGGTACGAAGCAACCTTGTTGAATGTTTCGCTAGATGTACCATATACCGACTGGAAAAAATATTTTGGTTTAATTTCTTCACAAGTAGAACTAACTACGCCAACTGCTAAAGCGGTCGAAATTTCTCCATAATCACGAGAAACAGTGCTAGCATCTGCACCTAAAACTGGCACATCAAGTATTGTACCATCAAAGATTTTTACCCATTCCCTCGCAATTATTTCTTCTCTGATTTGTTCAACATTATCAGAAATCTCTTGGTGCAATTTTTCCATACAAGGATGAAAATTATTGTCCAAGTCAAGTTGTACTTCCTCGAAGAATAAGGAAGTAACAGGAACTGAATGATTGCTATCCATTTCGCTGAAAAATTAAAAAGTGAATTTGACTCAACTATTAAATTTCACTCCTGCGATAGGCTGAAACTCTTAGTTGAGTCCAAAATACTATTTGATTGTTTCAGCCAGACTACAGCTGTTTTTTAGCCGTGTCAACTAAATTATTGAGCTTTTTGGGAATTTCTCTATTAGCGCTCATCCACCGTCCTAAAATAGCTGCACAGTATTCAGGATTAAGTTCTGCACCATGACAAGTCCTACTTAATTGCTCCGCAGCCATCAGAGTAGTTCCACTACCCAAAAATGGGTCGATAATAACATCATTTTTAGCAGTTAATCGTTCAATCCAGGTTAATACAAAATCAATTGGTTTTCTTCCAGGATGGTCATTTTCGTCGCCATCTACAGGCTGGATAATGCTTTGAGAATAGTTTTGATTACGAATTCCAGTAATTTTGTAAGGACTAAATTCCTTGCAAAATACTGCTGCAATAATATGATTGCCATACCCCATCGGACTTTTACTCATACCGTTTTGTATCCAGTGAGCAATCATGCATTTGTAGGGCATAGTAGTTTTTCTAAGAAAGTGGGAACAAGATTCGTCGCCTGGTGTGACAATTACCAAATCTGCTTTCTCAATCAGCCAATCGTGATTCCATTCAAAGCCTATATCCCAATCTGCCATCCCTGCATTGTATGGAGGGTCAGCGATTGCTAGCCTAGCTGGTGGTGCATTCCATGTGGCAGAGTCACAACAAGTTAAAGTGTGATTTCCGAGTTGCCACACATCACCAAACAATACAGATGGCGACTCTGATATTTCCATAGCTAAAACCTGACTAACTGCCTGCTTAATTGTCTGCTTGGCTATCTCCTGCTTGACATCCTTACGGTATTTAACTAATTTTTTGATTCTTTTGCCCGTTGACTTATCTAAACTAAAGCGTCTAATTACTTCTCGTTTAATTTTTTCTGGCTCTGCTCTCATCTGATAAGCATCTGCAACTGTTACCTCACCATTGCGGATATGCTCCCAAACTTCAGGAAATGAATTCTTGATAGACTTTGCTGCTTCTATGTTTCTAGTACTGACGCTCAACTGTTCTGCCGCTTCCCTTGTACTTATCAAGCCGCGAATTTGCGGCTTGAAATTTTCTGATCTTCTATCCCCACCATGCTGTAAATTTGCAATATCAGCAGCAATAGCCGCCCTTTGGCTTTCACTCAAATGCCGTCGTTTAACGTTGAGTGAAATAACTTTCCACAAAATTTGGAATTCAGTTAAGTCAACATGGTCAATTTTCTGCTTAATACCTAATTCTTTACAAATCTCATAGCGATGCCGACCATCAATAATCTGGTTAGTCCCTTTTAGAACTGTAATTGCTATACCCTGCCCATTGATAGCAATGTCTGCCCTCAAATTTTGAAATTCTTGTGGGCTAAGAGGTGGAAACAAAAAAATATAGGGATGGTAAGTTAGTTCTTCTACTTGCCGGTGATGGCATTTAATATTAGATTGTTTTCTAGGCATGATTCAGAACCCAAGGACTACTGAATTGTGGTTACTTGCCTTTACCAGAGGCAGGGAGCGGTATCCTTACCGCCTTTGCAAAATTATACTGGCTAATTTTACTATAGTACACTAGTACTGCTAAAATTTTATTATTGACTCAGGTACTGCTTTTTGCTCAACAGTGGTTGTAAAGTTTAGTTTTTACAGTTGATCCCAGACTTTAATTACTTCACCATCTTTAAACACAAGTACTCAAGAGTCCACTTGGACGAAAACTGCTCAAATGAGAACCACTGATCAGTATTCTCTTTAACCCAGATAAAGTCATCGTCTTCCTTCCGACTGCTGATTACAATTCAAAATTTTTTAGCCAAGCCATACCATTCACTAAATAGGTCTGCTGGATGGTTTTCTTTACCAAGGGGCTGATTAGATTGCCATGCATCCTCTGTGGCAATCTAACCATCCTGAGTGGATTGCTTCAGTTGCGATCGCTAAAGCTCAAACACATTACCATGACTATGAAGTGAAACCTGCCAACCCATTTCTAATTCTCCGTCGTCCAGGTGACTATGCATGAAGTTGCTTGATACCAGATACTACTTGTATAGATGGAGGAATAGTCCAGGCGAGTTAGCAATTTGGTAGATGTTTTCATGGTTTAGTTTAGAACTACTTGCAGAATTCAACCCCTTAAAGGAGTGGGTTTCTTGCACTTGGGCTATGGGGAATGGGACATGGAGATGGGATTCCGTACCGTAGGGCATACGGAAACGTTAATCTTCCTAGAAATATCGATCTCTGCATGGGTGGAATAATATCGTGTCTGATTGAAGACTTATCATTAAGACCGCCGAGGTGAAGACTTTTTGGGCTTTGTGCATAGATTCGGGAATTATAACTAATTAGCCGAAGATAATATCAGTGGTGGGATAATGTCAAAAAATCAAGAGTGCCTAACTCCGAAGGATGAGCTTATGCTAGTCTAAACTAAATCACTACTCCGAGGTTATGCTTATGCTGGTATAAACTAAAACATTTTTTTTGCAAAAATATAAATATAATTTTAATGTAGATATGTTTTAAGATTGATGTGTTTGTGTTGGATATTCAGCAAATAATTGCAGTCAAGAAAGGGAGGCTATCCTCAACCCAATCAAATTTGATAAAAAATAGGGCTTATGCACTTTACAAATAAATCATCTTGTGCATTTACATCTAGACATCCGTTCAGCCTTTTACAAACCATATTTTATTAGTTGGGTAGGTTAGCAAAAACCGCAGGTATCGCAAAACTCTACCTAGAAGCCTTGAAAAGCATAGTTGTTATTTTGGCTTGGCTTCTCTGTCAATGCTTAAGTCATAAAAAATTAATCAGCTTGTTTACATAATAAATATCCTAGTTTGCTTTATTACACCCTAAGATATTTACTAAATAATAGTTTCAGAAAAAATTATTATTTCACTTACTAACATAAATAATTGAAACCCTGATATAGACTAATATTAGCTTGAAAAAACTAACAATTGTTATTGCTGTTCTGAATGAATCAGATAATTACGGTTTTATCCAAAATAGCAGCAGATAGAACCAAGGGCATAAATATATAAAGAACTTAAAAGTTTTTTACCCAATATCTTGTTCCTTTTTTGTCAAGATAAATATTAATCTTAAATAGGAGTAACACAATGAAAACAGTTGGGATGTATCGTCGAGCTTATCCGAGAGTCTCAGAAACTTTTATCGGAGAGCAAGCCCATAATTTACAAACATACAAACCGTTATTTCTTACTTGTAAGCTATTAGAAGAAATTCCTTTTGACAATATTGCTATTAGTGATAATGATCAATGGAAAATTAAGCAATTATTTCATATAATTTCTGCTTCACCAAATATGTTTGGAAAAGAGGCTGAACTAAAAAATCTAAAATTAATTCACGGACATTTTGGGCCAGATGGTATTTACGCAATGCGATTGGCAGAAAAATTAAATATTCCTTTCATCGTCACATTTTACGGTTTTGATATCACAGTTTCACGTCGCTCTATGTGGCTGTCAGGTAATCCAGCATTTTATCAATTTCTTTTGCATGAAGAAGAATTAAAACAAAAAGCATCTAAATTTATTGCTTTTTCTAGTTTTTTGTATAAAAAGATGATTGAATATGGTTATCCTGAAGATAAAATTATTAAACTAAATAGTGGTATAGATTTAGAAAAATTTGCCCCAGCGAGTGAATCAAAAGGTGAAAGATATATTTTATGTGTAGGCAGACATACTGAAAAAAAAGGAATTGATACCCTATTAAAAGCCTTTGCCAGGATTTCTAGTAGGCATCCAGATGTGTCAGTAATTCAAATTGGAAATGGCACAATGACTGAAAAATTCAAAACTCTAGCAGATGAGCTTGGTATTAGTAATAGAGTCAATTTTATGGGTGCAAAACCTTATGAAGTGATTCAAAAAACCATGAGAAATGCAGAAATATTTTCTCTACCCAGTCAAACAGCAAAGAACGGTGATAGCGAAGGTTTACCGCTTTCAATATTGGAAGCCGCCGCTTCTGGTTTACCAATAGCTTCTACTTGGCATAGCGCTATCCCTGATGCGATTTTAGATGGAGAAACTGGCTTTTTAGTTGATGAAAAAGACGATCGAGCTCTCGCGGAAAAATTAGATATTCTCTTGTCCGATCGGGCTTTAGCTAAAAGTATGGGTAAAAAAGGGCGAGAGTTTATTTGCGAAAATTTTGATATTCGCAAGCAAACTGCCAAGCTAGAAGCTATTTATGATTTAGTAATTAGTTAACGACACTCAAGTAAGAGTATCTCAATTTAGATTACTGAACCTCAAGCATTTGTTAATGAGCAGAAGTTTTCTAATGCCTTGTTTGGAGACAAGTCTCCTTTTTTTAGCCATCCGTATGGTTATTTATTCGCGATCGCCAGTTCTCATAGATTATATTACAATACAGTTCAGTTAAGCATTTCTTTCTTCTCTCAGTGCCCTCTGCGCCTCTGTGGTTCGTTAAAAAATTGACTTTGACAAAGAGTTTTAGCCTTAACTGAACCGTATTAGATTATATTAGTAGCAAAACTTCCTGCGATCGCAGAATAATTCCCCCAAAAATCAAGGTAGCAAGCTAAAAATTTATATAAAGCTACTAAAGATATAAAATTTCCTCAGTATCTACCGGACAGCGCTATTCCGGGTTAGGATGATGACTAGCAATGCTTTGATTTAGCTATCGATATTGAATTGTTGAAATTTTATGGACCATAGTCCACAAGATGGCAGTATCAACCTCCTCTGAGCTGTGGTGAGGAAGTCTCCCAGCGCGGGGGAGACTTAGGAGATATATATCATGCTCACAGAAGATATTCGTGATTTGCTAACTGATACTACCGATTTAAACCAGTTGAAATGGGATTTAAATCGCTTGCAACCTGTGGATGTGGGAGACTACATTACACAATTGCCTGAACAACAACGGGCGATCGCATTCCGTTTACTCAACAAAGCTCAGGCAATTGATGTATTTGAATATCTGCCGACAGAGGTGCAGGAAGAACTAATTAATTCCCTACACGATGTCCAGGTAGTGCAACTTGTAGAAGAGATGAGTCCCGACGAACGGGCAGAATTGTTTGATGAACTACCTGCTGGAGTAATTAAACGGCTGTTGCAGGAACTCAGTCCAGAACAAAGACAAGCAACAGCAACGATTCTCGGTTATCCAGAAGGCACTGCTGGGCGGGTGATGACAACCGAATATGTCCGGTTGCGACAAGGATTGACTGTAGGCGAAGCCCTGAGCAAAATCCGCCGTCAGGATGAAGACAAAGAGTCGATTTACTACGCCTACGTTACAGATGACAACCGGACGCTGGTGAGAGTAGTTTCACTACGGCAATTGCTGTTTACCTTTCCCGATGTTTTCATCAAGGATATTGCTAGCGATCGCGTCATCAAAGTTAAAACTGAAACTCCTCAAGAAGAAGTGGCGCGAATTATGCAGCGCTACGACTTAATCGCTATCCCCGTTGTCGATCGAGAAGACCGATTGGTGGGCATTGTCACCATTGATGATGTCATGGATATTTTGGAAGAGGAAGCCACAGAAGATATCCAAAAACTGGCGGGTGTCAGCGGTGATGAAGCAGCTTTATCCTCTCCCTTACTCACCATCCGCAACCGCTTGCCTTGGCTGTTGGGCATCATGGCCATGTATATTGGTGCAGCCAGTGCGATCGCGCCTTTTCAATCTGTAATTGCCGCAGTGCCAGTTCTAGCAGTAATTATGCCGATTTTTTCTAACACTGGTGGTACTGTCGGTATTCAATCATTAACGGTAACAATTCGCGGCTTGGGAGTGGGAGAAGTAACACCCAAAGATACCTTAAAAATTCTTCGCAAGGAACTTCTAGCTGGTTTAGGTACAGCTCTGGCTTTAGCCACAACGATGATCCTGCTTTCCTTAATTTGGGCGCGGCCCCAAGAGCGATGGGTGGCTTTAATTGCCGGCATGGTCATGGCAACTAATACAATTGTGGCTGTTACACTCGGCACTTTACTGCCAATGGCTTTGAAACGACTGAAGCTTGACCCCGCCTTGGTTAGTGGCCCATTAGTGACTACAATGCTAGATACAATTGGGTTTTTAACATTCCTCAGCCTAATTTCTCTAGCTTTAAACGTTTTTCATTTACCAGCGTGAAGGGATTGGGCATTGGGCATTGGGCAGAAGAGTCAGAGGAGCGGAGGGGCAGAGGAGCAGAGGGGAAAGAACTGCTACTTCTCCTCGGTTACAGAGCATAGCCGTTGGCGCAGCCTCTCGTAGAGAAGTGCTGCTCCCCTGCTCCCCTGCTCCCCTGCTCCCCTGCTCCCCTGCTCTCCTGCTCCCCCGCTCCCCTGCTCCCCTGCTCCCCAAATTCTATGCCTACTACTACCTGGAATCGTCATCACGTTCTTTCTTTAGCTGACTTTACTACCGCTGAATACGATACAGTTTTGCAAACTGCTGCCTCTTTTCAAGAGGTGCTATCACGGCGGACAAAGAAAGTGCCAACCTTGCAGGGACAGGTGGTGGCGAATTTATTTTTTGAATCGTCTACTCGCACCCGCAGCAGTTTTGAACTCGCGGCGAAACGTTTAAGTGCGGATACGCTAAATTTCGCCGCCGCCACATCTTCTATGACTAAAGGAGAAACAATTCTCGACACGGCGAAAACCTATTTGGCGATGGGAACTGATATTATGGTAGTCCGCCATCGAGAGGCAGGAGTACCGAATGCGATCGCATCTGAAATGGATCGTCTAGGTGTACGAGTTAGCGTCCTGAATGCTGGTGATGGTCAACATGAACATCCTTCCCAAGCACTGCTAGATTTATTTACCATAACTACTCTAATTGACCCAGATCATCCGCGACTGGAACTTTTAAAGGGGAAAAAAATTGCCATTGTTGGGGATATTCTCCATTCTCGCGTGGCGCGATCGAATATTTGGAGTTTAATTGCCAGTGGTGCCGAAGTCCATCTGGCAGCACCACCAACCCTCTTACCTAAATTCTTTGCCGAGTTTATCTCGGAGGAAGTAGAAGGCAGAAATTATTCCCCCAATCCCCAACTTTTTCTACACTGGCAGCTAGAACCAGCTTTACAAAATGCCGATTTTGTCATGACTTTACGTCTGCAAAAAGAACGGATGACGGCTCATTTGCTGCCAAGTTTGCGAGAATATCATCAACTGTTTGGCATTACACGCACAAAACTGGAACTTTGTAAATCTAACGTCAAAGTTTTGCATCCAGGCCCAGTCAACCGTGGTGTTGAAATTAGTTCTGAATTGATGGATGACCCAGAATTTAGTCTCATTCAATCACAAGTTACCAGCGGTGTTGCTGTTCGGATGGCGCTGTTGTATTTATTAGGCAGCGGTAAAGCTTAATAAAATCTCAGTTTGAAATTTACTCCCATAGGACTACGTTACGGAAGAATATCTAATCTCATCGAATTTATTATTCTTCCGATCGCATGAGGACAGAATTCTCTAATCTTGGCACACTGGTATCGTAGAAGATCGGGATTTAATGACTTCTAGAAGTGTCCGAGGTAAATTATGAAACGAGTTTTTTTGACGGCAGCAGCCTTACTCAGCACGCTATCTTTAGCTGCTCCCATTCCCGTCAAAGCAGAAAATTCCGCCCCTGTCCGCCGCTTGTTGGAAACTAGAGAATGTTCGGGATGCAATCTAGCAGGAGCTAACCTCAAAGGCGCTCATCTAATCGGTGTTGACTTGAGAAATGCAAATTTAAAAGGAGCTAATCTCGAAGGTGCTAACTTAGAAGGTGCAGATTTAACTGGAGCTAATTTAAAGTCTGCTAATCTTACACAAGCATTTGTTAGCGATACGATGTTAAATAATGCCAATCTTACCAACGTGAATTTGAGTAATTCCCGTTTATATAACAGTGACGTAGATGGCGCTGTTTTAGCTAATATTGATTTAAGCGGTGCTGATGTATTTAATACTGCCATTAGCATTGGTGGTGAATACTAATGATGAGTCATGATTTCCAAGTGATGAGTTAAGAGTTCAACTTTTAACTCATCACTTCTTAAGTTTTATTCGCCGGTAATCGATAGTTCATTAACCCAGATTTTCGGGCAAACTCCCCCTGGCGTTAACTCTGGCTCTTTTTCTACATAAATTATTGACTTCAAGAGTTCCAAGAAATCGCCAGCAACAGTTGCTGACTCAATACTCGTCCTCACTCCCTTATTAACTAGCCAACCATCAAACGGCAAAGAAAAGGAACCTTGCAAGGATTTAACTCCAGCATGGAGAGCTTGTAAATCATCGATAAAAATCACATTTTCAGCAGTTTCTAAGTTCAACTCTTGCTCAGGAGTTGCTGTTGAAAACACGTGATAAAAATTGGGACTGACGCTGACTTTTGCACCAATACTAGCATTACCCGTTGGCTGGGCATTTAACCTTTTAGCAGTGCCAGCACTATGGAGAAATCCTGTTAAAACGCCATTTTCAATCAGTGAAATCTGACGAGTGGGAGTTCCTTCGCCATCAAAACTTTCTGCACCAACGTTAGCTGGGTGCAGTGCATCATCAACAACTGAAAGCAGAGGAGAAGCAATTTGCTTACCTAAATCATCAGGAGTAGATAGACTTTGATTGTCTAAAATACTTTGGGCATTGAACAAGTTAGAAAAAGCACCCAACAGACTTAAGAAAGCTTCTGCTGAAAAAACAACTCGATATTTACCAGTTTTGATTTTTTCATAATTCAAGTGACTGATAGTTTTATCGGCGGTTTCTTTGATGCAACCATTAATATCTAGATTATCTAAATTTTGGTTGATTCTATAAGCGCCTGCACTGCGAGGTTTTTTCCCTTCTTCCTCAGTTTTGCTGTAAAGATAAACTGATGCTAAGGAGTGAGATTCAGTTCTCACCGCACCCTCGCTATTGAGATAAAATCTGTCAATATCTCTTTGAGACAAACCGTTATAAGGCACACCTTTAATTGCTGGATGAGCTGCTAGTAATTCTTTTTCAGCTACCAACAATTTTTCTATGAGTTCAGCAACAGGTGCTTGAGGTACTTTATTCTGAGGTTTACTTGGAATCGGAACAGTCGCCTCTGGACTAAAATCAGGGACATTTTCTTTAACACCAAAAAAACTGGCTTCATAAGCAGTTTTCAAAGCTAATTCCAGTCCCTTGGGGTCTACATCTGTGGTGCTGGTGACACCCATCGTATTCTCTTCATTCCAGACACGAACAGTAACACCAGAGCGATTTGAAGCTTTAACTTGTTTCGGCTCACCTTGGTCTACTTGCACGTTAGTGTCATCTACTGTTGAGCCATAAATGTCGAATTTCTTAATGCCAAGCTTATCAGCATTATCCTTGGCAGAATTTGCAATTTCATTTATATTCGGCATAGTCAATTTTTAGATTTTGGATTTTCTTGCTCCCTACTTCAGCCTGGGAGTGTAATAATAGAAGGCTTCTGCCTCCTAGATAAAATAGCCACCAGGAAGGCGTTTCCAGGTAGAACCTGGAAGTTGATAAAGTTATCTTCCCCCGACGGTAATAGAATCAACCTTGATGTGGGGTTGTCCTACCGTGGTGTAAATACTGCCACTGACGGAACCACAAAAACCCGGTGCAATTTCCAAATCTTGGGAACACATGGAAATTTTATTCATAATTTCCTTGGCTTCACCAATGAGAATTGCTCCCTTTAGCGGTTTGGTGATTTTGCCATTTTCAATTAAATAAGCTTCATCAACACTAAAGTTAAATTGGCCTGTAGCACCAACGCTACCACCACCCATTTTTTTACAGTAAATACCTTTATCAACAGAGGCAAATAATTCATCATTGCTATATTCGCCAGAATCAATATAAGTATTACGCATCCGGCTAGCAGCGGCATAAGTATAATTTTGGCGGCGTCCACTTCCAGTTCTGGGATGTCCAGTGCGTGAGGAACCTGTTCTATCTGCTAAGAAGTTTTTCAGAACGCCTTTTTCAATTAAGAGGGTTCTTTGAGCTGGCATACCTTCGTCATCCATGTCAATTGTCCCGAAGGCATTTTCAGAGCGCCCTTCATCCCAGGCTGTCAAACTTTCGTGGGCAATTTTTTCGCCTTTTTTGTCAGCAAAGGGAGTGGTATTGCGTTCTATTTGAGTGGTTTCTAGTAAGTGTCCGCAAGCTTCGTGGAAGATTACGCCGCCAAAGTGATTGGCCATAATGATGGGATAAGTACCCGATTCCACGTAATCTGCGTAGAGCATTTTTCCAGCCGATTCTGCTATTTTCTCGGCGGCTTGTTGAGAATCCCAAGTTCTCAAGAAGTTGGCATCGCTAGTATTACCCGCGCGATCGCCAATTGAGGTACGATTAGCACCATCAGCACACAACAGGTTAAATCCTACTGACTGCGTGAGGCGAATATCACGGGCAAAAGTCCCATCACTAGCGGCGATTAAAACTTCTTGCCAATCCCGGAAATAGGTAGCACGGCGCGATTGGATGTGGCTAGCTTTTTGCTTCAGGTGGGCAGTACCATCCAGGAGAATTTCTCCCATTTCTCGGATGGAGCTACACACAGGTAGCCATGCATCTTTACCTCTTTTGGTGGCGTAATCTCTCAGTAATTCTAGGTTGATTTCTGGGATGAAAGCCTTAGCAGTGGGTAGTTGCAATCCCAAGATAGAAAGACCTTTTTCTAAGGCTGCTTTCAAACCGGAAAACGAAAGGTCATTGGTGCTAACGTAACAGTCAGCTTTACCACGAAATACTCTGACTCCCGCGCCTGTAGACAGACTGGGTGAAATACTCGTGATAGCGTCATCTTCTGCAAGAGAACTAATATAGTTGCGACGCTCTAAAAATAATTCGATGAAGTCAGCACCAGCGGCGCGTCCAAGCCCCAGAAGGGTAGCCAGAGGGGCTTCCCAGGTTTCATCGAAACGCTCTGGTGTGGAGGAATATTGGAGAGTGGGAAGTTGATTCGAGAGAAGTAGCGTACTTGTAAGCATGAGTAGCCTCGTCTGCTGGCGTAGTTCAGAGATTTGACTGAAAAATCCTGGTGTGTTCAGTCTAACAAATGAGCAAAAGCCACAGTTGCTAGAAAAATGTGTGGATTTCCCTCCCCTTTTACAACGCCTTGGCAAATCCGTCCACAGACTTGAAATTTGGAGCTATTTGACGAAGAATTCAGAAGTCAGAATACAAAAGCGGAGCAAGGAAAGCTCCGCTTTTGGTTTGAGTGTAAAATATAATACATTTATCTTTATGTACTTATCTGGCACTCTTCTCAACGAAAGAATTCATACTTTTCTTCTCAGGTTTATTTACGATTTGCCATTTTCAGTGGAATTCTGAGTGTTTCTTGCTCTTTGAAAGTCTGACCTAAATTGGAAGTCTGCTCTGTTGATACTAGATTCTTAAACAAAAGCTTTAGCGTTCGAGTAATAGTTTTAAGAATTTTCATTTTGCTAGCAGTTGGCTTTTGATCGTATCTCAAAACCATTGGAATTTCTACAATTTTTGGTTTGAGGGCTTTGGCTTTTAGCAGTAAATCTATCATGCAAGCAAATCCACTTTCAGTGAATAGATTGTCCCCATAATACATATCCAGTTTACTGAGGAAAGTACGGTTATACAATCTGTAACCACAAGTGTAGTCTTTTACGCCTGGTACACGGGCGGCAATTCTGAAAAGCCAGCTGGCTCCGTAACTCATCAGCTCTCTAAATTTTGATAAGCCTATGACTTTAGAACCTTTGCGATATCTAGACGCGATCGCAATATCATAGCTACCAGCTATCATAGTGTCATACATCTTTATTAATAGCTCTGGTGGTTGAGTATTATCACAATCCATCGCCGCTAAAAAATCACCTTCTTTGGAAATTTCCAAGAAAGTCGTAAAACCTGTTTTAATTGCTTGACCTAAACCAGCATTTTTGGGATGCTGGACTAATTTTAGTAATATACCTAGTGATTGAGATTCATCTATTGCAGTCTGAGCAGTTTTATCGCTACTGCCATCATCGACAAGAATCAGTTCTATCTCTATATTAAAGATTTGCTGCAATGTTTGAAACTTTTTGAACAAGGGTCGAATTGATTCTTGCTCGTTATATGCAGGTAAAAGAACAAAAAGACTCATAAAGACCTCGTGTGATTTTTAAAATAAAGTGTGATTACTCAAATTTCAAGAATTTAGTAATGCTGATTTTTTGAGAAATTCATCGACTTGTCGAACTACTGCGTTGTTATTGACGCTATCATTGACCAACTGTGAGGTATTGACGACGAAAAAATCATCGTTTTCAGTACTCACTTTTGGAACAAGGCTGGAATAATTTAAAACTTGTAATGGCTGTACTTTAATGGCTCGATTAATATGTGCTGCTACAATGTCATCAGCTTTAAGTTCGGGGAACATTAAACGTATACCTTGGAAAAATATTGGACGTAATTCCTCATCTGGTTGTTTTAACAACGGGTCAGTGGAAAGGATATATTTTGGTAGGAATGTAATGTGATATCCTGCCGTCTCTTCTAAAGAAACTAAGTTACTCATACCGATAACTCCGGTAAAAGGAATATTTTTATCGGCAATATTTACTACGTAATAAGGAACTAGAGGCTTACGAGTAATCAGTACCATGCAGATTACACCCAGGTATTCTACTGTTTCAGTAGTGTCTGAAACCTTCACCAGTCCCTTTGCAGCAACCTGTTGCAAGATATTAACTGGCCCAGTAAAGATGACTTTATCAAAATGCTCTTTTTTACCCTGAGATTCTACCCACATTCCGCCCCCTGGATGAGGTGCGATATATTCAACCGCAACACCTTTGTGGATATGACCTCCAGCCGCGTAAATTAATTTTTCTATATGGTCAAAAACAGTTTTATAACCGCCGGAGACATAACCAAGTTGTTCTTTATTTAATGAAGAATCGCGCGCTGAAAATAGTCGTTTGATATAAGCCCAGATAAAAACTGCTGATATTCGCTTATAGTTTTCTCCTAGTTTGGATAAAAGTAAAGGTTTCCAAAGCTTTTCGTATGTGTTTTTACCACCGAGTTTCAAGAGCCAATCTTCAACTAAAATCTTCTCTAAGCGCCGCCAGTTATTCAGGCGTGAACCATATAGAAGAGTAAAAGCTAATCTGATTTTCCCTATAAGTCCAAATAGAGGAAAACGTAGGAATTCTATACTGTTACTAATAGAATAAAACTTTTTATTGTCATAAAAACCTGTTAAACTTCGATGCCAACGTAGTTTATCCCCAAGACCAATATCTCTGAGAAAATTTATTAAGTTAGTATCAGAAGGTAGGATAACGTGATAAAAGCGATCCCAGGTAAATAATCCGTAATCATGATAGGTAGTAAGTCCACCAAGCTGCTTATTACTATCAAAGACAGTGACTTTATACCCCTGATGTGAAAGACGTTGAGCTAATACTAGCCCAGTGATACCTCCGCCAACGATACCTATATTCATAAATTAAATTTAGTTTTTGTTAAAATGTTTTAGAGGATGATGTTCGGAAACTGTTAATATTAATAATCTGATGATAAAAGATTAATGCCCAACTAGAATAACGCCAGTTATAATAACGGAAATTCCTAACCACTGGCTAAAAACAACTTCTTCTTTTAAAAGATAGTGAGAAGCAATTGGTACGAATGCATACATTAATCCTAAAACTGGAAACGCTTGACTTAAAGGAATTGTCCGCAATACATAAAGCCACAATATAGTCATAAATGTATAGCAGATAAACCAAATCAAAAAATAACGAGATAATAAGAGATTTTTGAGAGATCCGCTTTCTCCTTTATTAGAGTTAGAGATGTAAAATCCATACTTGAGTGAAAGTTGAGCTGTTGTTCCAAACAAAACAACAAGTATTAAATTTAGCCAAGTAAAAATACTCATTTTCGATTTTTCAATATTATCTAAATTTGAGCTTTTTTATGGGGTTAACTACTAAAATAACCCCTAAGAAAATAGTGATAACTCCTACTATTCGATTTAATGTAATCACCTCATTAAAAAAGTAGTATGAACCGAAAAGTATCCCGACATAATTTAAACTTGTCAGTGGATAAGCAATACTCAATTTTACAGATCGCAGAGCCAATATCCAATTTACTATTCCTAAACAGTAGACAATAATAGCTAATGATAATTTTTGAATAAAATCCCAAGTAAATACTCCCTCATTTGTATAAAGCATGGCATTTTTCATCAGCAATTGTCCACAAATACTAAGTAAAATACTTACAAACAAAATAATATAAGGGATTATTTTAAAGTTTGAACTTTGCGACATAGATTTCATAGTACTCTGCCTTAATCAAGATAGTAGGTATGAACCAAGCAGTAAAAAGCCAGTTGTTTTGAACGTTTCATATCTCGGCAACACCTTCTCTAAAATTCGCTCTCTACTTCAGTAAATAGACAACAAAATTAGGAAGGCTATGCTTAAGTGACTGATATCAAAATGATCGTTGAAGCTCATGCCCTAGAGTTAAAAATTCAATACTATGTAATATTTCAGGATAGTTGCTCTATCATGGCAGCGTTCGAGATGATTCGGAGTAAATGCTTAATTTCTTTACTGGGTTATACTCTCAAGCAAACCAGTTTATTGCTTGACAATTTGCACAATCAATTTAGAGTTTGCCCAACTATGAATTACAGATATTTTCTGTGCTACCCAGTTTTGATCTAACAGTGTTTTTAGCGCGATCGCGATAATCTAATAGTAGATGCAGATATAAAGAAGGTTGATAACTTTGTCACCAATTCTCTCTACATACACAAAGTTTGCACTGTGCATAGGTGTAGACAGTTGTAGACATCGCTGATGCTGAACTCTGATTCCACACACATATTTAACAGATGCACCTAAACCAAAATGGATTGCTAGAATTTTTGATTAACCCATTTATTAACTTTCATCAGTTGTATCCTGCTGTCGAAATCTTTTAAAGATACTATCGATCTTCTCAAGCTATAAAACCTAGCTGGATTGATAAATATTCTCTATTTGCTTGCTCCAGGAAAGTTGATTAATGTGCTGAACATATCATAAAATTTCTCCCGACTCACAGACATATCTGTAATCTCGGCTGGCAATTAAGCCGATTTATAAAAGTAAAGGTTTTTACTCAAATTGAGTATGTATACGTACTCTTTTTGGGTATAGTAACGCAATAAGTAATACAAGTCTGGCTGGCGGCGTAAATCATAGAGAGGAGATAAATCAATCTACAGTAATACGCTTTACAGGTTTATGGGGAATTTTGCTGAATGTCCAAATGGAGCCTTTTTAACAAAACAACTAATGCAAACTAGCATCGCTTAATTAACTTTAAGTTGACGTTGGTTGCATTCAATTTGAGATATTTTTACACCATTTAGTATTAGGTTTGCTTGATTTATCCTCGTAATTTTAAATAGGCTTTTTTCTCCCAATTTATTGCTACATACAATTACTTACTAGAATACCACGAGAAAGGTGTGTTGCAAATTTATCGTTATACTTTATCAAAAATTTATCTACTGACAAATACACTTAAACAAAAACTTCATAAAATAAAATTCCTCCTTCATTATGAATTTTTGTCTTGAAAATTTGTACATTTATGAAGTATTTTCTGAGTATTAAACTTGTATTAAGTAAAAAGTGAGTATTAGACTCGATAAATGCAAAGCTAAGAGTTGACCAAAGGAAAATTGAAGCTCGAACAACAGTACTGGCACTGATAGTATCACACAAAATTACACAAAATTACAGCCAGAATTTTAGATGACAATCGAGAGTTTGAATTGTTTTCTATCTATCCACAAAAATTTCTATCTGAATTCACATATCTCATACAGAGCTATTAATCCGCCAATTTTACTTGGCTGGGTAGAGGTTTTTCTATTGTTTGGACTCATTGTCCTGCAAAAGTCTGTTGGTAATGACGAAGACAATGATTAATAATCCAAACTGAATCTGCCAAGGTGCTAATACTAAACTTAAGATAAAGCTAATAGCTGCGAATACACCTGCAAGATATGCTATTTCATCAGTACTCTTTTTGAACAAGTAGCCTGTAGCTAAAGCAGTACATAGTGGTATCAAGAAAAACAAAGGCATTTTAATAACCTCTGAACTAAAGGTTGTAGTGTTTTTAGAACAAATTTTTTGGAAGTGTGGTTAATCTTACATCCAATAAGGTTTTGGCTACAACAGTCGAGCGAAATAAATATTATAGAAAATCAAGATTACGCAACGTTGTATTTTATGCCAATTGGAATAATTATTGCGATAGATGAAGCGCCAAAAAGCTTGACAACTATTTTTTTGTGTTCAATGATGTGCGTAGCAAGTTTTAAAAGTTGGTATGAGACGCTACGCAAAATTGCGTAGTATTTAGAAACAGACAATTCCTGTGGGTGATGCTTTGTCGTTCTCCTCAATCAGCCAAGCTGCCCTGTGCTAGACAAGCTCTGATTCATCTACGCGGATTGAAAAGGTTATAAAACTTGCGTAGGTGGGTTTTGTCTATTTCGCCAATTGCACTCTTGCGAGCAATCATCTGGTAAATTAGCTTAAAACTTTGGCCTTGCGCCAGGATAAGGATCTAGCATATTACCTTTAGAAGTAGCATTTTCATTTTAGACACCTAATGCTGAACATTCCTCAAATACTGGCAACTGAAATAAACCTCAAATCCCATCAGGTGCAAAACGCGCTGGAACTTTTGGCGGAGGGTGCAACAATTCCCTTTATTGCACGTTACCGGAAAGAGCGCACCGATGAAATGAATGAAGTGCAACTACGCGAACTGGCCGATCGATATACTTATTTAACAGAACTGGAAGAACGAAAATCGGCGATTTTAAGTGCGATCGCCCAACAAGGTAAACTCACAGATGAACTCAAAGCTAAAATCTCATCCTGCTTACAAAAAACCGAACTTGAGGATTTATATCTACCCTATCGCCCAAAGCGCCGCACCCGCGCCACTATCGCCAGAGAAAAAGGACTCGAACCACTAGCAGACTTCATCAAGTCGTTAAATGTCAAAAATGCTGTAATTGCATCCTTGGAAGAAGCAGCGGCTAAGTATATTTCGGAAACGCAGGGAGTAAAAACAGCAGAAGAAGCGCTCAAAGGTGCTGCTGATATTTTGGCGGAAGAAGTCGCTGAAAAAGCTGAGTTACGCGCGTATATCCGCGATTATCTTTTAGAAGAAGGGGTATTTGTCTCCCGCATCAAAGATGATTATCCTGAAGGTACAACCAAATTTGAGATGTACCGTAACTATCAAATTAAGGTAAAAAACATTGCACCACACAATATGCTGGCGTTGTGCCGGGGTGAAACCGAAAAAATATTAAGCTTTGAAATTGCTTTTGATGAGGATGCGGTACTTTACTATCTTGAGTCGAAAGAAATTAAAACCAAAGTACGGACAATTCGGGATTTTTATCAATCAATGTTAAAGGATGCATTCAATCGTTTGATGAAAGTCTCTCTAATGGGAGAGGTTATTTCTGAGAAAAAAGTTTACGCAGACATAGAATCAATCAAGACATTTGAAACTAATCTGCGGGAGTTGCTGCTGTCTGCACCAGCGGGGATGAAACCAACCCTGGCGATAGACCCTGGTTTTAGAACTGGGTGTAAGGTTGCTGTCCTCGACCAAACTGGACAATTTTTGGAATATCAAGCAGTATTTCCCCACCAAGCGGCTGAACAGCGACTCAAAGCTGCACAAACTGTCAAAAATCTGATTGAAAAGTACAAAATTGAGTTAATCGCCATCGGTAACGGTACAGCGTCCCGCGAGACAGAGGAATTTGTCACGCAAGTATTGCAAAATATAGAACGCAAACCAGTTAAGGTGATGGTGAATGAGTCTGGCGCATCTATATATTCTGCAAGTAAAGTGGCGTTAGAAGAGTTTCCCGATTTAGATATTACCGTGCGCGGCGCAATTAGTATCGGCCGCCGTTTGCAAGACCCTTTGGCGGAACTAGTGAAAATCGATCCCAAATCTATTGGTGTGGGACAATATCAGCACGATGTCGATCAGAAGTTGTTGAAAAAGAAATTGGATGACACTGTAGAAAGCTGCGTCAACTACGTCGGCGTAGACTTAAACACCGCCTCCAAAGAACTTCTGACATCCGTATCTGGGATTACAGCAACAGTAGCCAATAATATTGTTGCTCATCGCAACCAGCATGGAGCCTTTAAAAATCGCCGACAACTGTTAAAAGTTCCGAAGTTGGGGCCAAAAGCTTTTGAACAAGCAGCGGGTTTTCTGCGGATTCGCGGCGGTGATAACCCTTTGGATAATACAGCAGTGCATCCAGAGAGTTATTCTGTAGTAGAAGCGATCGCATCCGATCTAAATGTGCCATTAAATCAGGTGACACAAATTGCCGAAAAACTCAAAAAGACCAATCTGAAGAAATACGTTACCGATAGCGTCGGCGAACCCACACTGCGCGACATTCTTAGCGAACTGGAAAAACCAGGTAGAGATCCTCGTGCTGAGTTTAAGTATGCCACCTTCAGAGAAGGAATTAAGGAAATCAGGGACTTAAATGTGGGAATGCAACTAGAGGGAATTGTGACGAACGTCGCCAACTTCGGTGCTTTTGTCGATATCGGCGTACATCAAGATGGCTTGGTGCATATATCCCAACTTGCTGATAGATTTGTAGACGATCCCAACAAAATTGTCAAAGTTGGACAAGTAGTCAAAGTCCAGGTGTTAGAAATCAACGAGAAACTCAAACGAATTAGTTTGTCGATGAAAGCAGTTAAACAATAATTAGAAACAGCAGATGGCAGTTTATCAAGTTCGATTTATCAATCCTACACTTGGATTAGATCGCACCATTCCAGTACCAGACGATCAATATATTCTTGATATGGCGGAAGAAGCTGGTATCCGCCTACCATCTGGGTGTAAACAAGGTGAATGTTCTGCGTGTATTGCTAAACTTATTAGTGGTGAAATCGATCAAAGCGAGCAAAAATTTCTGCGTCCAAGTGAAATACAGGCTGGTTATGTTGTTACTTGTGTAACTTATCCTTTGTCTGATTGCACTTTAGAAACCCATCAAGAACAAGTCTTATATAAATCAGCCCTTTACTATAAGCCTGAGTCTGAAAAATCTGAGCGATCGCAATAGTAATTGGTTAAGAAGATTTGTAGGTTGGGTTAAAGGTAGTGAAACCCGACAAAATTGTGAAAATGTTGGATTTCGTTCCTCAAATGCCACGTGCTTCTCCTGTCGGAGACGCTGCGCGAACAAGTCGGGGAGCCCGCACAACACAGTGGCTCCCCAACCGACCTCGGAGTACTTTTTTAAGTAAGACCTAAGTAAGTCGGCGGGAAAATTTATAAGTATGTAACGAAAATTTAACCAGAGCGG
>NZ_CAWUDN010000033.1:0-69479 GCF_963920915.1 Nostoc sp. PCC 9305 | reverse complement strand
TCTTACTTAATTTGTCAAGCTCACCCTATACCAAATTAGATGAGCTTACCCTGCTTGAATGACATTTACACTAGCGTCAATATATTAGAGAAAATCACTGGACAGCGACGGTTAGGAATTGATGAATTATTAGAACAGTCTAGCAGCCAGGATTTTGACCTCTTTGGACTTAACAGAATTACTGAAAAACGAGTGCCAGGACTGCAAGCGGTTGAGAAACATTCCAAGCTGATGATTTTGGGTAAACCAGGAGCAGGTAAAACCACATTTTTGAAGTATTTAGCAATTCAGTGTATAAAAGGTGAGTTTCAAGCTGAACGTGTGCCAATTTTCATTATTTTAAAAGGCTTTGCCGAAGCTACAAACAAACCTGGATTACTCGAATACATCACTTACATCACTGAAAAGGCGATAAATCCTATCTCTTCTATCCAAAATGTACTAACCTATGGCAAAGCATTAGTTTTACTTGATGGGTTGGATGAGGTGAGAGAAGAGGATAGCGATCGCATCTTAAACGAGATTGTTCAGTTTTCTGAACGATTTTATGAGAATAAGTTTGTTATGACCTGCCGTATTGCAGCACGTGAATATACATTTCAAAAGTTCACAGAAGTGGAAGTTGCTGATTTCGATAATAAACAAATTGCTACCTTTGCAACCAACTGGTTTAAGGGGAAAGCTGTCAAAGCAGAGAGTTTTATTCAAGGATTAAAAGATAATAAGCCAATTCAAGAACTTGCAACCAACCCCCTATTACTAACCCTTTTATGTTTGGTATTTGAAGAATCTGGGGATTTTCCGGCAAATCGTTCTGAGTTGTACAAAGAAGGGCTAGATGTACTGCTAAAAAAATGGGATGCTAAACGCGGTATTCAACGCGATCAAATTTACAAAAAGTTATCAGTCCAACGTAAGGAAGATTTACTCAGCAAAATTGCCTTGAATACATTTGAACGGGGAGACTATTTCTTTAAGCAGAACAAAGCAGAGCAATACATTATAGAATATATTCGCAATTTAGCTAATGTCGATATTGACCCAGAAATATTACAACTAGACAGTGAAAGAGTTTTGAAATCAATTGAATACCAACATGGGTTATTGATAGAACGGGCAAAAGGGATTTACTCATTTTCTCATTTGACATTTCATGAGTATTTTACGGCTAGGGAATTTATTATTGGGAGACAGTCATCAGTGGAAGCTTTCCAAAATCTAGTCAGTCACATAACTGAGAAGCGCTGGCAAGAAGTATTGTTGTTAGCAGTAGGAATGTCATCAAGTGCAGATTATTTATTAAAATTTATGAAACATCAAATTGATGCAATTATCGCTGATGATAATAATTTGCAGCAGTTTTTGATGTGGGTAGCTACAAAATCTACTTCTGTACAAGTTAATTATACACCAGTAATAGTTCGCTCATTTTATTTTTTTTGCAGTACTTGTGATAGCCTTCCTTTAAGGGTTAATATTTTCAATACTAGCTTTAATGTTGATTTTAATAGCACTATAAGTATGGTAAATGATGCTATTGTAAGTCATCTAGAAAGCCTTGTGAATGTCATCAGACATGAGATTAATTTTTTTACTGAACATGATCTTATATTTGATTGTGTTCTTGATTACTTTCTAAATGTAAATCTTAAGCAAATAGGTCTTATAAAAACTGTTTATACTGTTGCCTGCTTCCTTTCTCGTATTCGTGGGCTTGAACGTGATTGTGAGTTACAGCGCTTATTGCAAGAACTCCAAGAGCAAATGCCTGATCAAGATAGAGACAAAAAAAAATTTGACAAATGGTGTCAATCTAATAGTCAAGCTTGGATTAAGCAATTAAGAGAGGTAATGATTAAGTATCGCAATATTGGTTATGATTGGCAGTTTAGCCAACACCAGAAGGATTTACTAAAGCAGTATTATGATGCCAACAAATTACTATTAGATTGTCTAAATAGCGATTGTTATGTCAGCCGGGAAGTGCGACAGCAAATAGAAGATACTTTGCTATTACCGATCGCAGAGATTAAACAGCGCCAGCAGCAATCTTAAATACACACATAACGGATAGTGAATCATTCGTTAAGAAAGCGAAAATATTTCTCCAGTCCTAGCAAATTAATCTAGAATAAAAGTAAGAGTTCGCAGTCAGCCTATTCGCCTCTATTCAATGGCTTAAAATATGTGGACATAAGTAATAAAACAGCATTCTGGAACAAAATAATACTCATTTTGCGTCTTAATGAGTGTCTCGCTTCTAATTTTAGTAACGCACATTAGCACGATACAAATTCTGAACAGCGATGTCTACAACGGTCTACGCCTGCGCGATCGCACAGACTTCCCATCATAATAATTACTTATATACGCCCATAGACAGGTTGCAAAACAGTCAGAAACAAACTCAGTGAATCCTCGTCATTAAATACATCACATACACAAAGGATAACCCTCTTATGACACGCTTACATCAATGGAAATCTGGTACTGTTGCACTTATGGCAATGGCCGTTACTACAAGCGTCATTAGCCCCCTATTCAGCTTGGCTCCTGCTAATGCTCAATACAACATTGGGCAAAACAGAAATGGGCAATACGGAAACGTTACCATTCCTTCTGGAGTTGCTCTTCCTGTCACCTACGAAAAAGAGACAATTACTATTGCTCCTGGGGAAAGTAAATCTCTAACCTTGAGAATAGCGAACGACATTATCGACAGAAATAGAAATGTCTTAATTCCTGCTGGTACTAAAATAAATGGACGGCTAGAATCTGTTGACTTAGATAGTTATTCCAGAGATACAAGAGATGAGGATAACCAAGGAAAAGGCGTAAGATTTGTCGCTCAAGAATTAGAATTTTCTAACGGTCAGCGTCAGTCGATTAATGCAACTTCTCGGACATACACCACAACTCAAAGAGTTTCACAGAAGCCCAACACAACTCAGGTTTTAACTGACGCAGCTATTGGTGGGGGTGCTGGTCTTTTAGGTTCATTAATTACTGGTAATCGCAAAATTGACGATTTAAAACCTGTTATTGGTGCGGCTGCGGGTGCGGGTGCTAGCGTGCTGTTGCGTAAAAAAGAAGGAAATGCCTTTGTCCTCAGACCTGCACAGGATTTAAAGCTCACTCTGAATTCTAACTTGAATTTAGTACCACAATCCCGCTACTAAATTTAACTTCATTCCAGTTGTGAATTTAATCATTCCTTGTATGCGATCGCCACTTTAACTAGAGTGTGCGATCGCCTTTATTTTTAACCCTAAAAACTTCTATTGAACAGCAACTATTCCACCTCTATATCGTCTTAATCAATATCAATCTTTATTGAAATACTTATTTAAAAGTTGGCTCTATTCTATTCTGTATCTAAAAGAGTATTCAAAATTATGGAATATCCTGATACTTTTATTAAATAGTAGCGATCGAGGAGCTTCTTCTTGTGGTAATTCAAGGTTTAAATTTAAGCACATATCTTGCAATTCCCGTAGTATTAAGTCTTTTGGTTCCGGGAGACAATATAAAAGTATCTTCAGTTGAAAACGTCCGTCAGGTATCCACTAACAAGGAAGTGAGCCTATCTAGCCGTGAGCTCATTAGTGCGAATTCAACACCGAAAACATACTATGTTAGTGGTAGTGGAAACGACAATAATAGCGGACTTTCTACTTCATCCGCCTTTAAAACAATTCAAAAGGCAGCAGACCTTACCAACCCTGGCGATACAGTATTGATAATGAATGGAGTATACACAAATACAGACAAAGCTGGGAGTGTAGTAAATATTAAACGTTCTGGAACTGCAAATGCATGGATTAGGTATAAAGCATATCCTGGGCATTTCCCAAAAATTCAGCACAATACATGGAATGGTATCACGATTTCAAATAAAGCTTCATATATCGAGATCAACGGGCTAGAGGTTGTAGGAAACAATGCCAATATAACCCTTGATTACGCGATGAGTGAGAAGACTAACAAACAAAACCCACTGACAAATGGAAACTGCATCAGTGTGGACGGACGAACCAATGGTCATGTTCATCATATCCGTATTTTGAACAACAAAGTGCATGACTGTGGAGGAGCAGGTATTTCAGCGATTCAAGCAGACTATGTGACGATAGATAATAATGTGGTATTTAATAATGCCTGGTACAGCGTTTATGGTTGCAGTGGCATTTCCATGTTGAATAATTGGAATTCTGACAACAACCAGGGATACAAGATGTTTGTTACCAACAACAAGACCTACAACAATCGTATGTACATCCCTTGGATTGCAGTTGGAAAGATCACAGACGGAAATGGCATTATTATCGATAGTACAAGAAATCAAGACACCTCAAAATTGGGTGCATATAAAGGACGTACTTTAGTTAAAAACAATCTTGCATTTAATAATGGTGGTTCAGGGATTCATGCATTTTTAAGCGACCATGTTGATATTGTAAATAATACAGCTTTTTTGAATAATCAGAGTCCAGAACTTAATGGTGGACAAATATTTGCTCATACTTCATCCGATGTCAGAATTCTCAGGAACATTCTCTATGCTTTTCCTGGAAAAAATATTAACAATAACACTAAAAATGAAAACGTTGTTTATGATTACAATATCTATCTCAATAGTTCTAAGATAAGTGTCAAGGGGCCTCACGATATTGTTGCAGACTCACAGTTTTTAAGTAAGCATCCCACTCTCGAAAAAATCTCTGACGATTGGAAATCAGAATTAGATAAACAAAATCCGCCAACGCGGATATCTATAGAGGCTAAGTCAGCAGATTTTGTTTGCGATCCAGTGAATTATCCTTTGCAAGATAAACTCATCCAAGTGGGATGCTCCCCGCTATCTTTAGCTCAAACTGCTTTTTCTGATGTTTCATCTAACTATTGGGCAGCACAATTTATTCAACAATTATCTCAGCAAGGTGTAATCGCCGGATTTCCTGATGGTAGCTTCCGCCCAGAAGAACCAGTGACACGCGCTCAATTTGCCGCAATGGTTGACAAAGCTTTCCAAAAAGCCCAACAACGGCAGGCAATTAATTTTGCTGATGTACCCAGCAACTATTGGGCATCCAGTGCGATTCAGCAAGCTTATACTATTGGTTTCTTATCAGGATATCCTGGTAATCGCTTTGAACCTAATCAAGCTATCCCCCGCGAACAGGTTTTGGTTTCCCTCGCTAACGGTCTGAAATATAGTCCCAGTGGCAATACCGAAAGCACTTTGAAATACTTCAACGATGCCCCTAACATCGCTAGCTATGCCCGTAGCCCGATCGCAGCTGCAACCCAAAAGCAAATTGTGGTGAACTATCCGAATGTAAAGTTACTCAATCCAACTGCAACAGCCACTCGCGCCCAGGTAGCAGCTTTTATCTACCAAGCATTGGTTAGTTCTAATCAAGCCTCAGCAATTAACTCGCCTTATGTTGTCTTAAGACTTAGCAATTAACTCGTCCTATACAATGGTTGTCGGGTCTACTACTTCAACACATGTATCAGTCACAATTCTAATCTGATTTAGATAGTCATTTAATAGGCGATCGCCACTTTAACTAGAGTGTGCGATCGCCTTCACTTTTAACCATAAAATTTTCTATTTAACAGCAACTATTCTTTCTCTACATCGTCTCACTCAGTATCTATATCTTTGAAAATTTGCTAATAGGTAATAGTGTGATTACATTACTTTTATTAGCTAGTTCGTTTGGCATAGATTTTTTAATGGTGACTGCATGACTAAAGTAATGGTTTTTACAAAAAGCAAAAAAATTAGGAACCTTGTACTTTAGTAAATGTCTAACTAATTAACAGTAAAAAAAATAATAGGACTGGAGTAAAAAAATAATGTTTAACTTAAATCGTTGGCAATCTAGAACAGCTGCACTCATGGCTTTGAGCGTTACAGTCGGTACTGTAGCACCTTTCATTACAGCTTCACCATCTTTAGCTCAAACGACTTTTTCTGATGTTTCATCTAACTATTGGGCGGCACAATTTATTCAACAATTATCTCAGCGAGGTGTAATTGCCGGATTTCCTGATGGTAGTTTTCGCCCAGAAGAACCGGTGACACGCGCTCAATTTGCCGCGATGGTCAACAAAGCTTTTCAGAAAGCACAGCAACGTCAGCCAATCAGTTTTGCTGATGTACCTAGCAACTATTGGGCATCCAGTGCGATTCAGCAAGCTTATACCATTGGTTTCTTATCAGGATATCCTGGAAATCGCTTTGAGCCTAATCAAGCTATTCCCCGCGAACAGGTTTTGGTTGCCCTCGCTAACGGTTTGGAATATAGTCCCAGTGGCAATACCGAAAGCACTCTGCAATACTTCAACGATGCCTCTAACATCGCTAGCTATGCCCGTAGCCCGATCGCCGCAGCAACCCAAAAGCAAATTGTGGTGAACTATCCGAATGTGAACTTCCTGAATCCAACTGCAACCGCCACTCGCGCCCAGGTAGCAGCTTTTATCTACCAAGCATTAGTTAGTTCTAATCAAGCCTCAGCAATTAACTCACCTTATGTTGTGGCTGTCGGATCTACTAATCCAACACCTACATCAGTGACAATTGCTCAAGGGACTGCTATTCCTGTCAAGTATGACAAGGCAGAAAAAATTCTCGTTACAAAGGATGAAACATCACCCTTGACATTGACAGTATCCCAAAATGTGGTGACGCAAGACGGAGCTGTAGTGATTCCTGCTGGTAGTCAAGTTGTTGGTCAACTCAAACCTGCTACGGGTGGTTCTCAATTCGTTGCTGAGAAACTGGTTTTGACCAGTGGTCAAGAGTATCAGCTGAACGCTACTTCTGACGTTATTACCAAAACTGAAACCGTCAAGAAGGGTACTAGTCTTGGTTCAATTATCAAGAATACTGTATTGGGCGCAGGTGCGGCAACTGCGGTATCTGCTGTCACAGGCGATCGCGCCATTGCCACAGAAGAAGTCTTGGGTGGTGCTGGTATCGGTGCGTTGGTTGGTCTGTTCTTCGGTAAGAATAGTGTTGACTTAATCGCTATCGACCCAAATACCGATTTACAAATGACCATCAATCAAAACTTGTTGGTTTCACTCAGATAGTTATTAATGCAAAGTTATAACTTACAATCTGTTCGCATAGATTAGACTTCTCCGAAAACCCTTGTAGAGACGTAGCAGTGCTACGGCTCTACAAGGGTTTTAGCTAACGAATAATAATTTCTGGAGATGTCGAATATATTTTGTAAATTTGGGATACTCTTAAAATTTTTTCCTCTCCAGGGTAAGCACATCATAACTTGTAACTCGACTTTAGCCCTCTTTTATATATCTGATGAGAGAAAAATAAGATGCCGATCTTGAATCTTTTTAAAAGGTTTGATCGGCAAAACTAAAAAATCTTCATTTGGAAGCAAGCACACAGAAACAAGGTTCTAAATATTCTCTAATGAGAGTAATAAAAGAGCGTCAATCTAAAGTCGAATTGTAAGATTAGTGTAAGTGCTGTATATTGTAAGTATGTAGTACTCACGCTATTTTTTGACTAAACTTACCATTTTTATAAAATTGCTAAAACTTAGTTTCAGCAGTAATTTTGCGATATTCTCATTGATGAGAGTCATATAGCGCTCCAGAGGTAAGACAAGACTAATTTTTCTAGGATTTATTAAAAATAATTTTAATGTTGGTACTTTTGCTCAAACGTGCAAATTAATTAGGTGTAGAGAAAGGAGATAATGCTTATGAATCAAGATTTATTAGATATTATTAAATTACTTCAAGGATTTATCCCTAAACTTACAGGTATCGAAAATCTGAATCTAAAACTGGCAGAAAATATCAATACGTCTATTAATTTTAATTTCGTTATAATAGGTAATAAAAATAAGCCTTTAGCTATAATTACTCCCAGAGATTCTACAAATAAAAACTTAGAAAATTCGTTAGATAATATAAATGAATCCATTGCTTTTCTTCCAAATAATACGCCAGAAAAACGAAGAGCAGAGCCAGGAAGCAACATCAAATTCAATATTAAAAATGTCCCTTTCAGTAGTGGATTACATTTAATTATTAATCAAAAAAGTTGGTGGGATAAAAAAGGAAACCCAGAAGACAAATCAGTGCTAATTGACAATATTAAATTAATTCCCATACAGGAAAATGAGTTGGCATTGATTAAAACAATCGAAAATGCAGAACAATTTGGATTATGTCTTAATAAAAACGGGGTTATAGAGTTAGAATTTCCAAGAAATAGTTACAAACGATTGATAGATATAAATAATTTATCATCAGAGTTATCGGAAACCTTTCAATTTACAGAGTATAAAGTCGGCGAAATTATAAAGCTGGAAGCAATTCCTGACTTAGTATTCTCAGTAGAGAAAAATATAGTAAAAAAAACAATCTTAATTGAATATAAACCCAAAACCTCTCGTAAAGAATATTTTCTCTTTATTTTAGCTCAGGAGTAAATTACTATGTCCTTAGAAAAAGAAGATAGCCTTAAACAAGAAGCTGACAAATATTCATTTAAAACCTTAGGGGGTAACAGCCAAAATTTTTATTTGACATTAGATGAAAAAGGGCAACCTATTAAACTTGGTGATGGCACTTTTGGTATAGTATTTGCAGTCCATGATAGTAATCAAGAAGATAGATTTGCTGTTAAACTTCTTTATGCTCATAAGATCGATCAGTCACGTTTTGACAATGAAATTAAATCAACACAAGAAATTACACGAGCCAAGGGAGAGAGAAAGATTTTTGGTGTTATCAGGACAGTCGGTTGGACTGATTCATTTCAAGAGTCAAATGTATATAAGACACTAAAGGCATTTTTTGAACCATTAAGAATCTCAAACTATGCTTTAGTAACTGAGAAGTATGATGCAACACTGAAAGACATTTTGGAAAGAGACGGTAAACAAAATACAGAAGAGGAAAAATCTCAATACTCTACTGCTGGGAAGCTTACAGGATATGAGATTCTTCGACAGATGACCTTTGAAGATCGTATAGCTAACATACTTCCATATTTAAAAGATATTGCTCAAGGTCTTGTAACTCTTCATAAAGCTGGTCTGTTACACCTCGATATGAAACCTGCAAATATTTTCGTAAACGAAGAGGGTTCTGAGGTTAAAGCTGTGATTGGCGACCTTGGTTTTCTGTTACCAAAAAGAGATCCAATAACTACATCTTTGCCAATAGCTAGTGCAGAGCTACCTCTTGGAACACGTCACTACCGTTCACCTGAACAAAAAGACTATTTTGATATTTGTGATGCAGATATTCAAGTGGATAGCGAAAACCATAAAGTTGAGCTTATTAGTACCGATCCTAAACTTCGTGATTCAATTATTGGAAATAACGATTTTGTCGTTTTTAGTAAAAATAAAGAACAGTATGAAATTGAGTCAATATCTATTGATGAAAACTCATCAATCCGCATTTTTCTTAATGTGAATAATGATGTTATTAAAAATATTAATAACGATCGTAAAACACAGATTTTATTGTATAAACGGCAAGGAATACAAACCGATCTATTTGGTTTGGGAGCGATTTTCTTTGACCTACTTACTTGTGGAGAATCGCCAGAGCGTTTTTATGATAATATTCGAGTAATTTATGACAAAAACGAGAAAAAAGTTGATGAGATAATGGAAGACTATGAGAAGGTTTTTAGTCTTCAATCTAGCGAACCAAGTTTAGTTCAGGTATTTGAGCCTTTTAAGCTTCATAAAAATTCAACAACATATGCTCCTCGCGAAATTGTTGAGATTATTTTAAAGTGCATACTTTACAAAGCAGGAAATACTTTTTATACCCTTAGCGATGACAGTTCTGATAAAATAGCTGTGCAGCTTGTGCTTGATAAAATACTGGAATTGGAGCAGAGTAAAAATTTTGAATTTAGAAGAACAAATAATAGTCTTTATCGCCGCAATTGGGAAAAGGAAAATAATTCACCTACTCCAAGTTTTTTAGAAACACTTAAAGAACTACAGAACTTGGATAAGGATAAATTACCTGCTCGTTTTGTAAGAGGATTTTGGTATTTGGATAAAATATCTGAATTAGTTAATCGCTCTGTGCAATCTTCATCCTCGCAGAATTCATTCTCATTTAGTGAGTTACATCCTACAAACTTGGTTATTAGAGAGACAAATGGTGAACCAGAAAATCTAACTATAAGGTTTCAGGCATACAAGACGGAAGAGTATTATAAGAAAGATTTAAGAAGTGACTCTGTATATACAAAAATTACTCGTGATATGGGAAATCCCTTTGTTCCAAATTATTTAGCATTTCTGCGTCGGAAAATTAAAATTAAAGAATTAGAGAATCAAAAATATGAATATCAATTTTTAGATTCGTCTTCTTACAGAAATAATATTGAAAAGGGAGATTGGATTATAATAAAGCCTCAAAATAATACTACAAATGTATTGTTGCAAGTTGAATTTTCTGAAGGCTCTAATTTAACTTATAAACACGTCTCGTTTCAGGAAGACAATAAAGATGAAGTATCAAAAATTATAAATAATATTACTAATAGTGAGATAGTAAGGGAAGTTGTCTACTACCAAAATATCGAACCTTCTGTTTATTATTTAAACATGATAGGAATTTATATATACAATATATTTTTCGTAGGTATTGAAAACAATACTTACAGTAAACCAGGAATAAATGATATAATTAATAGTCTTTTGACTATGAATAATTCTTTTAAGAACAAGAAGATAAATATAATAGAACCATATAATAGTGAACAAAAAAAGAATTTTTTTGATAACATTGGTTTGAGCAAACAACCAAAAAATGCAAAAACGTCTAAAATTAAAGAAATTCTTGAAAGAGTTGCTTCTATCTATCTAAAATTGACTATTCATGAAAGTGATAATTCCTATTATAATAGTCGCAAAGAAGATAAAGAGCGAATTACTTTACTTCTTGAGGATCTTGAGAAACTCAAGCGTAATATTACTGATTTTATCAATACCAATGACATCCAAACTGTCCTTCTTAGATCATATCTTAGTGATGAGTTGCTTGAAAAAATACCAACACTGTCTACATTAATAAATAATAGCCAGATAGGTGTATCTCTAGAGTTTGATAAGTTAACTTCTTCGCTGGTTGAAGTACAGTCAGGTAATATGACAATACGCTTGGATGATATGCTAACTCTTTAAATGCTAACTATCATGTGAATAAATACTTAGCTATTTGATTGTTAAAAATAATAATCTGAGATTAGGATTTTTAGCAGCGTTAAAAGTTAAAGAAAAACGGGATCACCCGTTTTGAAGAGACTAACTTTTAGTTTCAGGCAACCAAATAATAAATGTAGTTCCCGGTGCATTGGGTGAAGTGAATTTAGAGTTGATTGCAGGGCTGAAAACCTCGATTTCGCCCTGCATTTGCTCTATTAATTGTTTAGCGATCGCTAACCCCAAACCTGTGCCGGGGATTTCTGTTTGCGCTTGTACTCCACGATAATGCCGTTCTCCAAGGTGTTCTAAATCTTGGGGTGGAATGCCAGGCCCGTTATCACTAATGAATATTCCCTGAAAATTAGCTTTTTCTTGTCCCGCCTGAATCAAAATTTTGCCACCAGTAGGAGTGTATTTCAAAGCATTATCAATAATGTTAGTTAACACCTCTCGTAATGCTTTGACGTTGGCACGTACTAAGGATGAATTCTGTTTAATTTCAGTTATTAGTTTTAGGTTTCGCTCTTGGGCGATCGCTTTGGCTGATATTAATAATGGTTCTAATATATCTGCTAGGGAGCAGTCAACTGCTTTATCTCCCGTTCCCGGTAATAATAGCGGCGGTTTAGCGTCTTTTTGGATAGTTGCTTCTACAAATACTTCATCTTCCGGTAGATGTAGTGGTGCTAAATCTGCCTCTGTCAAGTCAATTACTTGCTCAAATTGTTGCAGTAATTCTTGAAGGCGATCGCTTTCTCGGACAATACTATTTGCCACATCCCGGTTAGCGTCTGCTGGTCGTAGTCGTTTCAATAGCAGTTTGCCAAAAGTCCGTAACGCCGTTAATGGGTTACGAAACTGATGCAACAGGTTATCCAGCAAATCCCGCTGTTTTTCTTGAAGAATTTGTTGCTCGCGCAACTGTTGCTCAAACCATGCTCGCCGCTGATCTAAAATACAAGCGATCGCTAATGTTTGAGCTATCCGTTGAATTTGATTTTGCTCGTGTTCATTCCATGCCCGATCTTTCCTGCGTGTCACTAGTAACCCCATCATCACACCCTCATAAATCAGAGGTAAAACAATTTGGTTGCCACTAAGTAGGTATTCCTCTTTGAGATCGGGTTGAGACGCATCTGGTATCTCAGACTCCCGTGACGAAGTTGGAGATTCTGAACCTGCTGTCAATAACCTTCCCTGATGATTGGGTAATATAAACGCATTTCCAACTTGAAGTTGCTTGTATGCCGTCGCTTCAATAGTTTCCTCTCCTGGCGGCAATAATGCTGTTTCCGGGTAAATCACCACAGGAATCAGTTTGGCATCGCCAGAAGGAGTATCTACCAATTCTTGTGTTAGGTACACAATACTTAAAGTTGCTCCCAGCCCTTGGGTTAGTAGCGCTATTTGCTCTCGACATAGAGCAAGAAAATCGGAACTGGCAGACATTAACATTTTTTAGCTCTTGCTCAAGATTATAGATTTTGAGGCATGATGTAAGAGAGGATACTTAATTTTTACCTCACTCATTTAATAAAGCTTAACTAAAATTTTCTTAGAGATGGTTTCTACTAGGGGATTATATTCTTAGGTGATTTTATTTTCTCGATGTTTCAAAGATATTAACTTTCTTATATTAAAAGGTTAAAAACTATTGATATTCTGAACTAGAACCTATATAATGACGACGGATTTTGTAGCTATCACTACAATCTATAGCTTGAAAGAGGAGGACAATAGATTGGCAAGGAGACGCAAAAGGAAGAGTCGTCGTCGTCAGGAAGGACGGCGCATTTTGGAACACGTGCCTCAATATAGCATCGAAAGTGGCGAAGAAAAGCCTGTAACAGCAGCTAGAAGATTCATTCAAGCTGAAGGAATTTTGCCACCAGCGTTGCTACTTGTAAAGCGAAATGAACACACTACAGATCGTTATTTCTGGGCAGAAAAGGGACTGTTTGGTGCTCAATACGTAGAGGAAAACCATTTCTTGTTTCCTAGTTTGAGGGTGTTAGAACCTTCACCAGGTCAAGAACCTCTTGCTTTAGCTAGTCGGTGAACCATAGATGGTCATCTTGGGCATTGAATGTGGCTCCTGACTATTATTAACTGGCAAAATTGCTAAGTTTATGCAAAATTTAATTTTTTTTTAGTTTGTAGCTGATTTGCCAGTAAATCTAGTCCAGGTAGTTGGAAAGTGAACCTGTTTCAAACCACGCTAGATTGCATGGGTTGATACTAATTTGATGATGCAGAAGGGAGTGGGTATAGAGCCAAGCGCGTCTAAAAGGAAGAGTGAAGTTGCGCTCTTATGCCGTAGATGGTTAAAGTTTGCTCTGTCAATGAATTTAAGTTAATGAATTTAAATTTTTTCCCCACGACCAAAATCGTGGGGAAAACTGACAAAGCAGTAGTCTTGATTTTCTCCTGACTACTTTCCATTGCCTGCATAGTAGGTTAGGTCAGAAGTCTGCATATCATAGTTAAGAGATGGTCGCAAAAATCAAAAATTATTTCCCAGGCTTAAGCTGTAGAGTCCTCTGCAACTCACTGAGTTCATCTCGATGGGCGACTACAGTGATCTTACTTGAGGAGGTTTGTTCGCTCTGAGTTGTTTCTACTTTGAGCGACACCTTCTCAAGTCTTCCAGATTTTTTCCAATAAAATAGACCACTTAAAGGCGACAGTAGTACCATCGCCAGAACAAGGGTACTGAGGCTAGGAAAAAGCAGGTATGTAACCAGAGATAGACAAACAATCCCAGTCGCTGCCAGTAAAGTTAGAAATATAGCTAAGAACCAGCTGGGACGAACATTACCTTCAAAAATTACCTGATTTTGTTCACGGTCTACCGCTGCCACTCGGTAAGACCGCGATCGAAAGTACTCTTTTAATTGAGACATTAAAACAGCTTCATCTTGCTCAGATACCAGTTGTGCTATTTCTATGCGGTCTTTAGTCGAGGCACGAATAAAGAAAAACAGCCCAACCGATAACAACAAGGTTAGCAGGAACGTAGATGGCAGAATAGCAGTATCCATAACTAATTGTTAGTGTTTGACTGGAGGAGACTTATTCATTATCAATGATTCGTTACTTTTTCCTCCCGTTGATGTAGTCAAGCCATTGAAAAGCTAAATCCTGAGCTTGAACTTGCCATTCGGGAGAAACTTGGTACATCCGCCTGGGGCGCCCCCGTCCTTCGAGTTTCTTCCAATATCCAGTGATTGCCCTTTGGTCTTCCAGAAATTTGATTGCACTGTAAAGTACGGTATCTGAAAGCCGATAGACGGGATACTCAGTTTCTAATTGCTCGATCAACTCGGTTCCGTAGGATTCACCTTGTAATAAAACAGACAGTATGTAACAGACTGCTAGTTCCTGACAAAGGTAAGTTGGCGGAGGATTTTCAAAAAATTGATATATATCCTCAAGTTTCATGGTTAGTGAATGGCTAAAAAAAATGCCTTAGGGTGAATTCTATAATCCTTGTAGTCAGTATACAGTGCTACTACTACGTGAGTAATACATATAAAGCTACTTAGACTAGATATCCATTGCGTAAACATCAAACAATTACCCACGCCTGTGAAGTTGTGGGTCGAGTTTGCGAGTTTTAAGGGCACAAAACAATGTACCCCCACTCAAGCTCGATACGGTGTGGTGAGGAGCGAACAGACAGTGAGAGAGTCACTATCTTGGTGTTAACTGATGCCGAGCTGCTTAGAACTGCTTAAGCAATAAAATGCCATCGAAGAAATTTTACAGGTAAAATGCTGTTTTGTCTGTAAAACTTAATAAACACTTTTTTTTACAGTGATTTTCCCAATGCAAATTCTAAAAGCTTAAGCTAAGGGATATATCTGGGATCAACTGCTATGTCAGTGGACACACTTAAGCAGTAACCATTTCTGATTTCCTCGATCGCAGAATTTCTTGTCTTATTTGGCAAGTGTGATAGTAAATTTATCAAAGAAGGCGCTAAACACTAGGGGAAAGAAGACAGGAGAGGGGAGACGTAGGGAAAGAACTCTCCGTGTCCTCGCATCCCTTCGTCCTCTTGTTCTCGCCTTCTTTTATCAAGCACCCAGCATATTAGCGATCGCTATGTCACAAACTCCCGATGCCCCATCATCTTCCTCAACTCTCAGGGCAATTGCCCAAACTTTTCGCCTTACAGGTTGGATTAGCTTCTGGATTCAGCTAGTACTAGGCGTTGTTTCTAGCATAATTGTGCTGTTGTTCGCCGTCTTTAATCAAAAAACTGGCAGTCCTAGTAATAATCCTGGGACTGGCTTTGGTGTATTTTTAGCAATTTGTGGACTGGTTGTTTTGGGTGGAGGCATTTATTTAGCTTACCGTTACACGAGAATTGGCAAGCAATTGGAATCCTCCAATCCCAGTAACCGCCCTCGCAAAAGCGAGACTGTGCAAGTATTACGCTTAGGGGTGTGGGTGAATTTAGGAGGAACGCTAGTGACTCTTTTGGGGGCGCAGGCGATCGTTGGCACACTGGTAGCGCGATCCATATCTCCACAAGCGATAACTACCCAATTTTTTGACCCTACCCGAATTATTAGTGGTCTAGATATGCTTGTAGTACAGGCAAACACCAACACCGTCTCAGCCCACTTTGCAGGGCTGGTGGCGTCACTTTGGTTACTCAATCGCATTAACCGACCTTAGAAAAGGGAGTCGGAAGAAAAGGTAATAGTCAAAAATCAGCAATTCTTTTGACTTCTTTTCTCCTCTTTTCAGAGGTTGTATGGGAATAATTCAAATATGTTGATTGTACTTTTCCGAAATTATTAAATTACAGTGTGAAGACTAATACCAGTTACTTAATATTAGCACCCATCTAAAGAGTGATATTAGAACCATTATCAGGGTGAATTAATTTTTATTGGAGGTCTTACACTATGAAAAAATTAGAAATCTGGAAGTTTGGTATACAAGTACTTTTTAGCACATTGATGATTGGATTATGTAGTTCCCTAATCTTTATGGAACGCGCTAATAGCCAAAACCAGGCAGTGTATTGGAGTGGTTTATCAGGTGTACTTGCCTACTGGCTACCCTCACCTGCAAACACTCAGGAGTCTAGAAAATCAGAAGATTAATACTAAATTTTGGGTTTTAAATTTTTCTAGACCTGCCAATCCTGCCAGGGCTAGAAAAATTTAAATGGTTGCTTTTCTGCTCATACGAAGCCAAAATCAGTATATGCTGATGTGTTGGCAGGTAGATAATAGGCTAAAAACTGAGAAAAATCTGTGCTGGATATCAAGCAAATACGGGAAAATCCGCAATTAGTTCAAGAACGATTGAATAGTCGTAGTGGTAAATACGACATCGAACCGATATTACTGTTAGATCGGCAACAACGGGAACTTGAGGGGACGCGTAGTCAACTCCAAGCCCGGAGCAACGAAATTGGTAAAATAGTCGGACAGAAGATTAAATCTGGGATTAATCCTCAAGACCCAGAAATTCAAGCTTTGCGGGATGAAGGTAACTCTGTCAAAGCGACATTGAGTCAACTGGAACCCCAAGAAAAAGACCTCAAAGCTGAAATTGCTCAACTTGTGTTGGCACTTCCCAACTTGCCAAGCGACTCTACACCCCTTGGAAAGAATGAGGAAGATAACGTAGAAGTGCGGCGTTGGGGTGATGAGTACATTCCCCAAAATCCGAATATTCTGCCTCACTGGGAAATTGGCGAAAAGCTGGGTATTCTCAATGTTGAACGAGCTGTAAAAGTTGCCCAAAGTCGCTTTGTGACATTGATAGGCGCTGGTGCAGCATTGGAGAGGGCATTAATTCAATTTATGCTCAGTCTCCATACTCAAGCTGGGTATGTGGAGGTCAGTCCGCCTCTGTTAGTGAATACCGAGTCTTTGACGGCGACCGGTCAGTTACCCAAGTTTGCGGAAGAAAGCTTTAAATGCGCTGATGACGACTTGTGGTTGATTCCGACAGCTGAGGTTCCAGTTACAAATCTCTATCGGGGTGAAATTCTCGCTGCTGAAGATTTGCCTATTTACCACTGTGCCTTTACTCCCTGTTTTCGCCGTGAAGCTGGTAGTTATGGGCGCGATATGCGGGGATTAATTCGCCTCCATCAATTTAACAAGGTGGAAATGGTGAAGTTTGTCGAACCCAGTACGTCTTTTGATGAACTGGAGAAATTGGTAGGGAATGCAGAAGCAATTTTACAGGCGTTGCGGTTGCCTTACCGAGTAGTAAATTTAAGTACTGGAGATTTGGGATTTGCCTCTACCAAAACTTATGATTTAGAGGTTTGGTTGCCCTCTTCTGGCAAATACCGCGAAATTTCTAGCTGTTCCAATACTATAGATTTCCAGGCGCGACGGGCTGATATTCGCTTCAAAGAGGCGGGTAAGAAAGGTACTCAGTTCGTACATACCCTCAATGGTTCGGGTTTGGCGGTGGGAAGGACGATGGCAGCAATTTTGGAAAATTATCAACAATCTGATGGGACGGTGAAGATACCAGAAGTATTGCAACCTTACTTGGGGCGTGAAGTTTTGTAATTTGTCATTAGTCATTTGTCCTTTGTTATTTACCAATGACCAATGACTAATACCCAATACCCAATGCCCAATTAGAATGGAGATAACTATAGCTTAATATCTTCACAATTTACTCTATGTCAGTTTTAGCAGCGATCGCAGTCTTGGCTGTTTTGATCTTGGTACACGAGTTGGGGCATTTTGTTGCAGCACGTTCTCAAGGCATTCTCGTTAACCGTTTTTCTTTGGGTTTTGGCCCAGTTCTTTTAAAGTACCAAGGTTCACAAACCGAATATGCTGTCCGCGCCTTTCCCTTGGGCGGTTTTGTGGGCTTTCCCGATGATGACCCCGATAGCGATGTTCCACCCAATGACCCGAATTTGCTGCGTAATCGTCCAGTTTTAGACCGGGCGATAGTTATCAGTGCCGGAGTGATCGCAAATTTAATATTTGCCTACTTGGTGTTGGCTCTACAATTGGGTATTGTCGGCATTCCTAAGGAATTAACCTATCAAGCTGGTGTCGTTGTACAGCCTGTTAATCAAGAATCTGTTGCTTATCAAGCAGGAATTCGGGAAGGAGATATTATTCTGGCTGTTAACGGTCAAGAACTCCCGGCTTCTGAGAAATCAACTCCTTTGCTGACAAAAGAAATTCAAACTCATCCCAATCAGCAAATCGAACTGAAAATTCTGCGGGAAAACCAGCAACAAACCCTGAAATTAACGCCCAAACTGGGAGCCGATGGCAAAGGTGTAGTTGGTGTGGCACTTAGTCCAAATGCTACAGCAATTTATCGCCGTCCTAATAGTCCTTTTGAAATTTTCGGTCTTGCTGCTAATAGATTTCAACAATTATTTGTTGGGACACTCAGCGGTTTTGGTCAGTTGATTACCAATTTTCAACAAACTGCTGGACAAGTTTCTGGGCCAGTTAATATTGTCAAAATCGGTGCAAAATTAGCTGAGGACAATAGCGTAAACTTGTTGTCTTTTGCGGCAATTATCAGCATTAACTTGGCTATTATCAACATTTTGCCTTTACCAGCTTTGGATGGCGGACAACTCGCTTTTCTGCTGATTGAAGGTTTACGCGGTAAGCCTGTACCCGCCCGGATTCAAGAAGGTGTAATGCAAACTGGTTTGGTGTTACTCTTAGGGTTAGGAATTTTTCTGATCGTCAAAGAAACCAGCCAATTAACTAGCCAATTGGAGTGGGTACAAAAATTGTTCCAGTGAGCATTACCCGCAAATCGTTATCTAAAAAGCAACGGGCGATAGAAGTTTTAGCTCGTCTGAAGCGTCTTTATCCAGATGCTACTTGCTCTTTGAACTACTCAACACCAGTACAATTATTGGTGGCAACTATTCTCTCCGCTCAATGTACTGATGAGCGAGTGAATAAGGTAACACCAGCTTTATTTGGTAAGTTTCCTGATGCTGAGAGTTTAGCGATCGCTGACTTGGTAGAATTAGAAAGTTTGGTGCGTTCCACAGGGTTTTATCACAACAAAGCCAAGAACATTCAAGCCGCCTGTCGGATGATTGTAAATGAGTTTAACTCTGTTGTCCCCAACCAGATGGAGCAATTATTAAAGCTTCCAGGTGTGGCGCGCAAGACAGCAAATGTAGTCTTGGCTCATGCTTATGGCATTAATGCTGGCGTGACAGTAGATACTCACGTCAAGCGCCTCAGCGGACGTTTGGGTTTAACTGAAGCAAAAGACCCCGTTCGGATTGAGCAAGATTTAATGGGTTTATTGCCGCAGCCTGATTGGGAAAATTGGTCAATTCGGCTGATTTATCACGGTCGTGCTATTTGTAAAGCCCGCTCTCCCGTCTGCGTTGCTTGTGAGCTTGCCGATTTATGTCCTGCTGCAAATAAGCCAGTAGTTGTAGGGTAAACGACCAAATAATTACTAATTCGTAATTCGTAATTCGTAATTGAAGAAAGTAAAGAGCAAGCACTGCAATCTTTAATTTCAGTGGTCAACAATCAGTGGAGGGTTCGGAGCAAGCACTGATTGCAACTACGAATTACGTTAGCGTAGCGGGGCGAAGCCCATTATCAATTACGAATTATGTTGACACAAGTAATCCCAGAATTGATGGAGAGACTGTAGAATGGAAAACGGTGTCTTTAAATAAGTTAGAGAATATATGGCTAAAAAGAGCATGATTGAGCGCGAGAAAAAGCGCACCAGGTTGATAGAAAAGTATGCTGACAAGCGGGAAGCTCTCTTAGAAGAGTTCAGAAGTGCAGCATCTCCTTTGGATAAGCTAGAAATCCACCGGAAGATTCAACAGCTACCCCGGAATAGTGCGCCCACCCGCCACCGCAATCGTTGCTGGTTGACTGGTCGTTCTAGAGGTGTTTACCGCGATTTTGGGTTGTCTCGGAACGTACTGCGAGAATGGGCGCATGAAGGTCTTTTACCTGGGGTTGTTAAGTCTAGTTGGTAAAAAGTTATGAGTTATGAGTGATGAGTTATTAATTGAGACAAACCTAACTCCTAACTTCTAACTCCTAACTGTTATTGACCACAACACTTATCAATTCCCAGACTTTCTAAGAGTAGATCGCTGACGGCGTTGGCGATCGCAAACTCTCCGTAGAAGCTATTGGAAAAATCATAGGACTGCATCTCTGTAACAATGGCAATTACTAGAGAACCAAGGTCATTTTCTCCTTCCATCCGTTGACGCACAAAAATCTGTGCGGCTCGTTGAGCAATATTTTGGTTGACTGCTTCGGGGATAAATTCTGTATCTAGCCACCGTTGTAAGCGTTCTCGTAACCATTCACCTTCGAGTAGAGGGTTTTCGGGCGGTGGTAGGGTGATGGGTGGTATTGGTTGAGTCATCTTTTTTAAACGCAGAGGGACGCGGAGGGAAACGCAGAGGAACGCTAAGGTTGATTTTTTAGCATCAAATTGCGTTTCTCTAGTGTTTTTTTATATTTATTTATGCAATATGATATCGCGGCTATTGTTGAGGGTTATGCACAAGGCTATTTTCTCATGGCTGATGAACGCGATCGCTTGAGTTGGTACGGAAGTCGCGATCGGACTTTTATTCCTTTGGATGAGCGGTTTCGTTACCCAAAGTCTTTGCAGCGCGTTTTGAATCAAGAGCGGTTTACTGTGGCGATTAATCGAGACTTCCAGGCTGTGGTGGCTGGCTGTGCTGATAGAGAGACAACTTGGATTTCACCAGAATTGGAAAAGATTTACTGGCTGCTTTATCAGAATGGTTACGCTTATAGTTTTGAAACTTGGCAGGGTGACGAATTAGCTGGGGGAATTTTAGGGATTGTGATTGGTGGGGCTTTTATTGGCGAGTCAATGTTTTACCGCATTCCCGAAGGCTCAAAGGTGGCGATGGTTAAGTTGGTGGAAAGATTGCGTCAGAGGAAATTTGTGTTTTTTGATGCCCAAATGATGAATCCCCATTTGGAAAGGTTTGGCGCTTATCGGGTTGAGGATAAAGAATATCAATCTTTACTTCAGCAAGCGTTGCAATGTGCTTGTAGCTTAGTATAAATAATGACAAAATTATTAGTATGAAAAAGTAGTTTGATTGATGGTTTCCATTGTTATCAAACATGGATGGTTTCATCAGATTCTTGGACAATGTGCCCAGTATGGTGGGTTTGTTTTTATTGCGCTATTGGGTGACTTGGGTAGCGAACTAGAAATCATCTCATATCGGAGGGTTGGAGAAGATCGAATATTTCCTCTTTCGGACTACATTGAGGGACAACCTCCAAGTATTTTACAGAGATGTCACGATCTATTTGGAGAATCAGTCAATGCAGTATGGGTACGAGCTAGAATTCCAGCCATATTTGGTTCTAATATTTTGATAAGCTTGTCTATTCCAGACTACAAATATGCACTCATAGAGCAAATGTTCGTGGCTTGTGAGCTAGGGTCAAATGGAGACTGGATAGCATACCCATTCATTTGCGAAGACTACAACCTTCGCGCTGGACTGCGTTTTTATCCAGACGATTCATCGACTGAGGTTTATGAACGTATTGCCAAGGCATTTTGGGAACTATTACTTCTTGAACCTAAACGTGTTTGTGCATTCCGCGATGGGTATCTACACTATAACGAGATGGATGACGAGGAATGGCATAATGTGGTATTCAAGCATGGTCGATTCAGCATTGAAATAATAGACCCTGCGTTATTTTAGAAGAAAAGCTGGATGCGATTGTAACTGATGTATTAATGGCGGGAATGAAGGTATTGCCATAAAAAATGTTTTAATCATTACAATAGCGATCGCGCCCATTTTGTTTGGCATTGTACAGTGCTTTATCTGCTGAGGCAATGAGTGTATCTGGCTTGATGTTCCAAATAGGTAGGCGAGAGGTAATTCCTAAACTGACGGTGATGATATTCTTGACATCAGACTGTACATGGGGAATAGCCAGAGCATGAATTGCTTGCTGAATACTTTGCGCAACTTTAATCGCTCCTTCTAAGTCAGTATTAGGCAAGAGTACCAAAAATTCTTCTCCACCGTAACGCGCCACTAAATCGGCAGGACGATGAATTGTCTTTTGCACTGTTTGCGCTATCCTCATTAGACAATCATCACCTGCAAGATGACCATAGTAATCGTTGTAAAGTTTGAATTTATCAACGTCAAACATAACCAGTGACAGGGGTTGTTTTTCTCGTGCAAGGCGTTTCCATTCTGCTTTCAGTCGTGCATCAAAGCAACGACGGTTAGCAACTTGAGTCAAGCCATCTAAATTTGCCAGTTGTTCTAGTTTCTGATTGGCATCTTGGAGAGCCAATTCAATTTGTTTACGTCCAGTAATGTCGCGGATGGTAATAGCAAAACCATCACCTAGTTTGACTGCGACAAAGTGATACCAGCAAGAATTGCCTAATGGATGGTAAAAATCCCGTTTTAAAGCTTCCCCCGTTTCAACAAGATTAACGAAGTGATTAAAGAGTTCTGGTTCTAGATAGGCTAAGAGTTTTTTTAGTACTAATTTGCCAATCATCTCTTCACATTTGCTTCCAAAGGCTTTAGCAATGACAGGATTGATAACTAAGCAACGGAAATCTTCGATGTCCCCGGTTGTAGAGTTGCGGACAGCTTGCATAGCAGCAATACCATCCAGTGAACTATTCAAAATACTGGCTAGCATTGCCCTAGACTGATACAGTATCTCTTCTGTTTCCCTACGCTTAATATTTTCTTGTTCTAGAAGCCTTTGCTGGCGTTGAATGGTTAACTGATTTTCTAGGCGCGCCACAACTTCTTCCATCTGAAAGGGTTTGGTGATGTAGTCTATGCCCCCTGACTCAAAAGCCATCACTTTATCGAAAACATCATCTAAAGCACTAATAAAAATAACAGGAATGGTGCGTAGAACTTCATCTGCTTTCAGAGTTCTACAAACTTGATAGCCATCCATTTCTGGCATCTTGATATCTAATAGAATGATATCTGGTCGCTTCGCCTTTACTGTTTTTAGTGCCATCCGCCCACTGGTGACGCTGCGAACAGTGTAGCCGAGTTTGACTAGAGAATCACTTAATAAATGTAAATTCTTGGGACTGTCGTCTACTAAGAGAATATTACCTTTATTTTCTTTATCAGAATCAAGATTCATTGCTTCTCAGGGGTTCAGCTAAATCAACCAATTCCTCAAATTCAAATTGACGAGCAAGTTTTGTTAAAGATTGAATTAAAAATGTTTCTGTTTTGGGAATATCTCTAATTAATTCTATAACCCGATTAGTATTTGCTTCTAAAGCAGCTTCATGAAATTGATTAATCCACTCTTGAGACATACAAATTAAATTGTTTGATTTTAAAGGATTTTTTTCTATATATTCCAAATTTGAATAATTATTTTCAGCAAATATATATTTGACACCAAGATGTTTGGCTAGTGTGTCAAAAATTGTATGTTCTGCAAAAGGTTTGCGGAGAAAGTCATCACATCCGGCTGAAAGGACGATCGCTTTTTCTTCTTCTAAAACACTTGCCGTCAGAGCAATTATAGCTGTAGCATTCCCCTTTGTAGTGGACTTGATATATTTTGTAGCTTCGTAACCATCCATGACAGGCATTCGCATATCCATCCAAATCAGGTGGGGTTCCCATTCATTCCAAATAGCGATCGCTTCTTTGCCATTACCAGCTTCTTTCATCTCAAACCCTAACGGTTGTAAAAGTTTAATTAATAATTGACGATTAATAGGTTTATCATCTACTATTAATAGTTTATATATAGGTTGTCCTGGTACAAGTTCTAAGACTTTTGGATGTCCTTCTAAAGTATTGCTGTTGGTTGGTTGACCTAATTTTGCTTGAATATAAAATTGAAAAGTTGTCCCTATACCTAATTTACTTTCAACAGAAATATCTCCTCCCATTAACTGAATAAACTTGTGACTAATTGCTAAACCTAAACCCGTTCCTTCTTGGGATTCTTTTCCAGCTTGTGCTTGAGAAAAAGCATTAAATAGTTTGGGTAATTCTGCGGCTGCAATCCCCACTCCTGTATCACAGACTTTAAAATCAATAATTAAAATATCTGTGATTTCTTCACTACTATTATTTACTGTTAAACTAACTGTTCCTTGTTGAGTAAACTTAATGGCATTACCGATCAAATTAATTAATACTTGCCGGAGTTTTAACTCATCTGTGCAAATATAACATGGGACATTTTCACTACGTTGAAATATTAAATTTAAGCCTTGATTACTTGCCTGTAAATGTAGCATGTCTTCTAAGTCATCTAGCAAGCGATACAGGTCAAAGTCTCTAGGGTTAAGAGTAGTTTGACCCGCTTCTATTTTTGATAAATCGAGAATATTATTGATGAGTGTTAGTAAATAATCACCACTGTGATAAATGATACCGACATTTTCATAATGATCGGCAGGTAAGTTGTTAGCACGTAACATTAATTGAGAAAAACCTAGAACAGCATTGAGTGGCGATCGCAATTCATGACTCATATTCGCAATAAATAAACTTTTAGCTTGATTTGCTACTTCGGCTTTTTCTTTAGCAATGGCTAATTCTGCTGTTCTCTCTTGTACCCGTTGTTCCAAAGTTTCCAAAGATGTTTGTAACTGAAGTGCCATGTTGTTAAACGATTTTGCCAGTTGACCTATTTCGTCTTTTGAGTTATTTTTGGCGCGGATATCTAAGTTACCTGCGGTAAACTGGAAAACTATATTGGTAAGATAAATTATTGGTTTTGTTAGCAGTTGCCCAATGACAAAAGCAATGATTGTCACTACTCCAGCGATAAATGCAAATAGAGAAATTGTGTCACGAATTTGCTTTTCTACAGGTGCTAGAGCAACGGCAAGGGGTCGTGCAAACAACACAGACCAAGGTTTATATTGCAAACGAGCGATCGCAATCAGATTAACCCAATCGCCTGTTGCTTCCAAGGATGCAATTAAATACGACTGTTTATTATCCAATGCTTGTTTAAGTTTTGATTCATTAGTTGCCAATTCTTTGAGAGAAGAATTAGGCAAACGACCTTCCTGTTGCAGTTGAGTTACAATATCATCAGGTAGAGGCACAATTGATTTAAAAAGCAGTTCTGGTGCAGTACTATGTGCCAGATAAATATTATTGTCATCTAAAAGAATCGCAAAAGATTTTGCCCCGGCCCGTTCAGTTTGTCGAGTTACTAACTGCTGAACAACAGTCGCATTATATGAAACACGCAATATACCTAATATATCTCCCTTGGCATTGCGAACCGGACTGCTAAAAAAGAGAGTAATAAGATCGGGAATTGTCGGCGATCGCTTCATGCTAGAAACAAAGGAGAAACCAGTTTTTAGCGGTGTTTTAAAATAATCTTGAACTGATTCATCTTTGCCAATATTTAGTGTACGTGTATCCAATACATTTTTACCGTTTAAGTCGAGCAAAGCATAAGAGAGAATATTGAGCATATCTTTGCGACTGAGACGGATTAATGTTTCTGTCGCCAATTGCATTTCGGGACTGCCATCTCGCTGTTCTGGAGTTAGGCTAAGGTAGCGTGCCAAACCTGGTAAAATCGCCTCTACGCGCACGGCATTGAGATTTCCATCAATAAAAGCATCTATTCTGTTAGCGGTTTCGTTAGCCGCCGCAGATAGAGCTTGTCGGGCATTGTCAGTTAGTGCTTTTTCGGTTGTCTGTTTGTTGACAAATGCCAATAACAGCAACGGAATCAAAGCAACGACGAGAAACGAGGCGATTAACTTTGTACGGATGCCGCCCAAAAAAGAGTGCTGCATAACTTCAAACTAGGGGGGATTCAAGAAGGAAGAATTGAACAAACTTTTTAGCTCAGGAATACGTGTCATGTTTCCAGAGCGAATAAAAAAGTCTGCATATATCTTGGCAGTTTTGTAAATGGAGTTAGGGTTGCTAGATTGAAAATATTTTTGATTTTCACTTAAATCAGTTAGGTCTATTCCCTCCAGTGAGAGAGTATCGATCGGAATTTTTAACGCTTTGCTGACGATCGCTTTTCCCTCCTCAACATTTGCTTTCCAGTAGGTCGAGGCTTGCAGCCATCCTCGCACAAATGCCCGAATATCTTCGGGGCGATCGCGGATTGTCTCACCGCGAAAGATAATTAAATCTAAAATCAAGCCAGGGGTTTGCTTGCTAGTAAATAGGATTTTCCCCCCTAATTTAATCGCTTCAGAGAGATAGGGTTCCCAAGTCTGTCCAGCTTGAATCGTATTATTTTTCAGGCGTTGAGGAATTTCTAAAGCCTCTAATTGAACTAAGTTCACATCATCACTGGTTAAATTGGCAGTTTTCAACATTTCAGTCACAAAAACTTCGCTAAAACCACCTAGATTTGCACCCAGCTTTTTCCCTTTCAAATCAGCAACGGTTTTAATTTTTGATTGGGCAACTACCACATCTGCTCCTATTGATTCATCTATAACGATCGCGCCTTGTATATCTGGATTTGTGGCACTCAAGATGATAAAATTTCCCAAAGATGATGTAATCCCATCATACTTACCTGCATTGAAGTTTGCTTGTACCAATTGGGTGTATTGTTTATGAATTAGTTCCACATCTACCCCTTGGGCTTTGAAGAATCCTTTTTCTTGAGCAATGATGCCTGGAAGCTCTCCCACAAAAGATGCAAATGCCACTTTCAATGGAGGGCGTTTTACTTCAATTGGTACTGAAGTATTACAAGCAATTAGTAAACAGGCAGTAATGAGGAAAATGCTAATGTATCTGAGTAGTTTAAGCATAGAATTTTTGATGTTTTTTAATTATTGTTAATCAAAATTCCGCTAAACAAACTAATTATTCAAATTTAAATTGCCGTGTAAATTTCGTCAGTAATTGTATTCAAGGAGTTTTGGCTGTTGGAATTGCTTCAAAATTAATAAATTCTGACCGCAAGAGCGGTTTAAGAATTTAATTCACAGGTATTGTTTTGCAGCCGCCCCAACAAGGTATTATGGTTCAAATGAATGAAAAAGGCTGTAATTGCAAAGAGAGCGATCGCTCTTTTCTACTGTTATATTAGTCTTTAAATAATCCCGCACCCAATCACAACTGTATTTCAGTAGGTTGAGATGGAGAATTTGTTCTAGATCCCACATAATCACAAGTTGGTCATCTCCGCCAGAGGCGAGGGTTTTGCCATCGGGGCTAAAGGCAACACTGCTGACATTAGAAGTATGTCCATTCAGGGTGACGAGTAAAATACCATCAATTTTCCAGACTTTGATCGTATTGTCAAAACCTGCGGCTGCTAACATTTGACCATCTGGACTGAATGCTACCCTCGTTAAGCCAATACTTTTACCATCAAAGATTCTTACCAGAGTACCATCACGTTTCCAAAGTCGCAGACGACCATCTCCACCTGTAGAGGCAATAAATTGACTATTCGGGCTAATGGCAACCCCAAAAACTTCACTCTTATGCCCTTCTAAGGTGCGATCGGGTTTCTCTAATAGGCGTTCGCTATTTTCTGAAGTCCACAGTTTGATAGTGCCATCAGCACTAGCAGAGGCGATAAACTTTCCATCTGGACTATAAACAATGTCCCAAATTCGCCCTGTATGCGCCTGGATAATTTGCTGGAGTTGGAACTTTCCATTGGAGTCGCGTTGCCAGAGTCTCAGCTTGTAATCAAAACCCACTGCCACTAGCCGATTGCCATCAGGACTGTAGCTAACACCTAAAAGACCGATACCTGGGCCTTCCAGAATGGTTCGCTGATTGCTGTCTAGTTGCCACAATCTCACAATACCCTTAGAACCAACGATCGCTAAAGTTCGGCCATCGGGGCTAAAGTCGAGACTAAGCATTCGAGAATCTTCTTCAACAATGGTTTTGGCAAGAGAACCATCGCGTCTCCAGAGTTTGACTTCTTTGCCAGCAACGGAAGCTAGCCGTTGCCCATCAGGGCTAAATGCCACCCGCCAGACCATTTCTTGATGGCCATTGAGTAGCTTTATTAAGGGTGAGTTAACTCTCCAGAGTTTGATGGTGTTGTCATGGCTGGCAGAGGCGAGAGTTTCTCCATCAGGACTGAAGGCGATGGTTTGAATATTTGAGGTATGCCCTTGCAAAGTTCTTAATAAAGTACCATCTATTCGCCAAAGTTTAACGGTTTTATCAGAACCACCGGAAGCAATAGTCTGCCCATCAGGGCTAAAAGCTAAACCAAATACTTCAGCAGTATGCCCTTGAAAAATTCTCAGAAGAGTGCCTTCTCGATTCCACAGTCGCACCATCTTATCTGCACCGCCAGATATAAAAGTTTGTCCATCAGGGCTAAAAGCAACACTCCAAATAGTTGCGCTTCCGGCTGTGAATGTTTTGAGCAGCGTTCCATCCAATCGCCAAAGCTTATTAGTGCCGCCTACCATAGAAGAAGCGATAGTTTGCCCATCGGGACTGAAAGCAATTCCCCACACACCACGCTCATGTTTAAGAGTTCTGATTAAAGTGCCATTTAGTTGCCAAAGCTTAACGCTAAAATCGCCACTGGCAGAAGCGATCGTTTGTCCATCTGGGCTAAAGGCAACTTGCCACACCGCAGATTTATGCCCTTTAAAGATGGTTAACAATTTACCATCGATTGTCCAAAGACGGATAGCGCCATCAATACCGGCAGCGACTATCAGACGGCTATCGGGGCTGAAGCGGACGCTTTGTATGGTTGCAGTATGTGGTATTGTTCTCAGCAGTGTTCCATCTCGCTTCCATAGCTTGACTGTGCGATCGATGCTAGATGAGACAATCCACTGACCATCAGTGCTAAAGTCAACACCTAAGACAATTCCTTGATGCCCTGACAGGCGATTGAATTCATCAGCACCGTAGACAGCTTGTTGTAATACTCTGCGGGTTTGGAGCTCCAGGGCATTGGCATCTATCAAATTTTGTAGATCGAGCCGTTGAAATTTCTCTCTGGCTCGGATTGCTTGTACCAGTGCATCTAAGCGTTGATTGGAATTAAAACTCCCATTGGAAGCAGATGCGATCGCCCGTACCTCACTCAGTGATGCTTGTCGATCGGCGTAGAGTGTGGTGAACCCCAAGACAATAACTGCTAGTAGGGCCAAACTTACTCCTAATAGGAGTCGTCGCTGAAGGCGGGCGCTCTTTTGTTCGCTTGCTAATCGCGCTTCAGTTTCTTTGAGCCGTTCTACTTCCATTTTTTGCTGGGCTTCCCGACGTTCCAATTCTTGGCTGGCTGCTAAAAATCGATAGTCCAAATCGCTGAGACTTTTACGCTGAGTCCAGTCCAAAACCTCTTGTAAGGCATTACCCCGCAGTAGGCGTGACTCATCTTGAAAGCCCGATGCTACCCAAGCATTGAATGGCTGTGAGTAAGGGCGCAAATTGTCTAACTGCTTTAACACCCATTCAGCATTAAAAATACTGCGGTAGATGGGATTTTTAATTCTGAGATAGCCGTTGTATTTCTCGACCAATCCTGATAGTAAAAGCTCCGTCTGTTCTCGGCTATCATCGGTAGGCACGGGAGATATCGGAGGTAGAGGATACCAAGAGTCGCTAGTATTTTTATTCTTTGCGTCCTCTATTTCCTCTGCTTGCAATATCTGTTGATAAAGACCTAACAACCGTCCGGCTTGTTGTTGGTTAAAAAGTAGGCGATCGCGAATTGTGCGGAGGTGTTCGGGTTCATCTTGTGATTCCCAGTGTTGGATAATGTGCGATCGCACCAATGCTTCTACCCAATACGCCTCAGTTTTTGGGGGTAGAAAAATTTTCCGCTCTGATGTATTTAACGCAGTTTGGAGAACTAATTGACAAAGTTTTTGAGTGAGAAATGGTTGTCCCCCTGTCCAATAGATCGCCTCTTGCAGCACGACTTCTGGTTGACTGATTGCTCCCTGTAACCCATTCAGCAATGGGCTAGCTTCATGCAATCGAAAGCCGTATAACTCTATAGCTGTCCCAATGTTAAAAGGTGTCCGGCGTTTGTCAGCAATTAATTCAGATGGACTGGCGACTCCAAACAATGCAAATCCCAGGCGTTTAAAATTCGGATCGTGTGCCTGCTGATTGTAGCAATGACGAATCCAGGCAAAAAAGTCATTGACCGGAAAATTCAAACTCAGCAAACTATCAATTTCATCAATTAAAATGAAAATGCCTTTAGTTTCGCCACCTTCAGAATCGCTCTTGACATTTGGCAGCAATATTTCCTCAACAAACTGGTGTAGCTTTTGTACAGGGGAAAGACCTGTTTGCATATTCCACCATTGCTTAAAATTGACGTGTTCCGCCAGATTTAACCCGTAGAATATGCTGACAATTATTCCTTTATACCATTGTGCTGATGTGGTATCTTCGCTACCCAATTGCGTCACATCTAAGTAAACACATTTATAGCCTTCTGACTTGAGACGACGACTTATTCGCTGTAGTAGGGATGATTTACCCATTTGGCGAGAATTGAAGACGTAGCAAAAATCACCACTTTTCAGACTGTTATAAAGTTTTTCGTCTGCTTGACGCATAACATAAGTGGGATCGTCACTGTGGAGGCTACCGCCAACTTGGTATCTCATGTGCAAAGTTTGATTAGAAAAGGAAGAAATAAAGAAGGAGTCAGAATTCAGAATTCAGGATTTAGAATACTATATCCATGCCACACTATCCCGTTGCGAAGTGTCTTGTAGAGTAATACCAATTTGAAAAAAGGATGCGACAAATAGACCATTTGTAGAGACGCGATTCATGAGCCAGCGCGTTGCGGGGGTTCCCCCCGTTGTAGCGACTGGCGTCGCGTCTTTACCCAAGGATGTGTTGCAATCATTAATTGAATTGGTATAAGACGGTGAAGAATGGCTATGTAGTAGATGGGCGGTCACTGAGCGCAGCCGTACCACTTCGTGGAAGCAAGCTACGCGGAGCGTCTCGTAGAGAAGTGCAGGCTACGCCTACGCAGATGGAGAAACAGCGGCCTAATGGTTTGCCTTTTGCAAACATTATGATTTACTGATTTTAAATTGGATGTTAACCGAATAGCACTAAGATAAATCCAAAGTCTTGTGTGGCCTCGTTCCCAGCCTGGAGGCTGGGAAACTATTTTGCGAGGCTCCGCCTCCTCTTTCTTGACCAGAGGCAGAGCCTCTTGGAATTCGTTTCCAGTCTTCAGACTGGGAACAAGGTTATGTTAACCAAAGTCAGTGGGTTGATTAAATCCGCCAAATTTATCAAAGCAATTTCGTCTTTGTCTAACCATCGCTAACCTTGACCCGGAAAACATGGCAGATTAGTTGAATAAGTACCAAAAGTCTGATAGGAAAACCATACTAATGAGAATTTGGACTACTACTGCTGTGCTAGCTGCTTTTTGGCTAATATCTGGGGTCATCAGTTCTAAGCCAATCAACGCTACTTCTGTTTTGGTAGAAAATGCCATATTATCTCCAGCGCCAACAAATGTAAAACAGATTACTGTCAGTAACACCGAGTTTGGTCTGAAGAGAGTTGACTCCAAAGGAAACGTTACCATTTTCCAGACAACAAGAGTGCCACTTCAGGAAGGAAATACTTACGGGTGGCGGATTAAACTCAAAAACTACCAAGGTGAAGTGAAATGGCGTGAAGTTTTGTATTTACCAAAACCTCCAGAAACTTGGGGTACAGATAATGGTGAAGATTTCTCAATATCAGCAGACGGTAAGACATCTGTAACACGGCGCACACAGTCGGCTCCAGAAGGTGTAATTGAGAATTTTTGGACAATTGCCCCTGGCGATCCCGTTGGTAAGCATAGAATAGAAGTCTATGTTGATAACCGTTTGATCGGTACTTTCCAGTTTGAAGTTATTCCAGTTAAGTAGAGATGAAGGGCACAAGAGGCAGGGGAGCAGAGGGGCAGGGGAGCAGAGGGGCAGAGGGGCAGAGGAGAAAAACTGACTATAACTTCTTTCTTGCTCCCCTGCTCCCCTGAAGCTGAGGAGTATCTTAGAGATAGAAGTTTGATTCTTGTTAGGTGGCGATCGTGAATACAGAGGAATTTCTGCGATTGATCGAAACGCAGCGCCCATGTCCTCAGACACTACCAAAAGGACTGCAAGCAATGTGGTATGACAACAAAGGTGATTGGAGGTGATTGGAGCAAAGCTCAGAAATAGTTACAAATGCCAGTGATGCTGACAGTGCTTGGGTTCATGCTTATCTGCACCGCAAAGAAAGCGATTTGAAAAATGCCCATTTCTGGTATCAACGCAGTGGTCAGCCAGGATTTTCAGGAGAACTAAGCCAAGAATGGGAACAAATAACTTCTGTATTGCTAAAGAAGGTCAACGTGACGCATGAATGCTGAAGAATTAAAAAGGCGTTTTGCCGCAGGAGAAAGATATTTTCCAGCTGTCAACTTGAGTCGGGACAAGCTGATTGGAGCCGATTTGCCGGGAATTAATTTATGGGGATCTGACTTGAGTGGAGTTAACTTAGCTAAAGCTAAACTCTGGGGAGCAGATTTGAGTAGTACTAATTTAGCCAAAGCGAATTTGACCAGAGCTAATTTGAGTGGTGCCAATCTGAATGAAGCAAATCTCCGGGGAGCAAAACTCAACTATGCCAAGTTGTATGGAGCTAATCTAACTGGCGCTTACTATGATGAAAGTACGCGGTTTTCTAGAGGTTTTGACCCTATCAGTAGAAATATGCGGAAGATGTGAACGGAGCAGGGGAGCAAGGGAGCAGGGGAGCAGAGGAGCAGGAAAGCAAGAAAGAAGTTACAGTCAGTTTTCCCCTTCCGCCCCTCTGCCCCTCTGCCCCTCTGCCTCTTGTGCCCAATCCCCAATCTCCTTTAAATAACTGATACATGTTGATGTGAACCATCCGGCATAGATGATATCAACATTTGTTCAAAGACTTTGGAAAGAGCTGTTTGAAAACGCTGACGATGCTTGATTTTGAAAAAAGGTCGAACTATTTCTGCGTAGGCGTAGCCCGCACTTCGGCTGCGCTCAGTGACCCCCGTAAGCATCGCACTGTTGCTTTCTCTATTATCAATAACTCGAATTGCCCGCAGAGTTCCTAGCTGGATTTCTTTTTTTACCATCAACTCAGAAATTCCAGTTGCGCCTACACCATTTTCAATTGCGGCTTTTGCCATCTCACCACTGGTAAACACTAAAATTACATTCAGTTCGCTGAGGTTGATACCCCAATTTTGCAACGCTTCCTCAAACCTTTGTTGGGTTCCAGATTCGCGCACCCGCATCACCCAAGGAGTTTGAGTTAGTTGGCTTAAATCAACTTCTCCCCACTCAAACCAAGGGTGTTTCTGACCAACCACAATTTGCAAGCGATCGCTCGCCACTATTTCGTACTCCAAAGTATTCTGAAGGGCTGGTTTCACATCTCCTTCTACCAAACCTAAATCAAACTGTCCCATCGCTGTACCGACACAAATCGTTTCTGCATTGGCAAGGGTACAGTCAATCTGGATACCAGGATATTGGCTCTTAAACTCACTAATCTTACTTGGTAGCCAGTAGTTACCAATTGTCAGACTCGACCCTAATTTCAATTCACCCCGTTGCAGATTGTTCAATTCTCGCAACCCCCTTTCTGTCAAGGAAACTTGATCGAGAATTTTCTGCGCTTCCACTTGCAGTAATTTACCCGCCTCAGCAATCTCGATATGGCGACCAATCCGATGGAATAGTTTCACTCCGTATTCTTGCTCTAAGTTATGGATTGCTGCACTGACAGCAGGTTGTGTAATATAAAGCTCCTCTGCGGCGCGAGTGAAGTGTAAGTTCTGCGCCACAGCCAGAAATATTTTTAGCTGCTCAAGCGTCATTCCTGCCATTTATCGTATCCCTAAGACTTGGTGTGAAAATTTTAATCACTTTCATTTATCATTTTGACAAATAAAAGCATTTGATTCTATCGGTTAGTTTGACTAAAGTATAAATCAAAGCTTCGGCATGGAATCAAACGGCCAAGTAAAGAGCAGGGAAGCAGTTGCAGTAAGTTTTTTCCTTCTGACCTCTGCCCAATGCCCAAGCATGAACATAAGGACATCCACAAATGAACGATTTAGTAACTGCAATTACCACAGGGATTACCGCATTCACTGCCACCAACATCGATGATATTGTCATTCTGACGTTGCTTTTTTCGCAAATAACTAAAACTTTTCGTAGCCGTCACATCCTTGCTGGTCAGTATCTCGGTTTTGCAGCATTGATCGTTGCTAGCCTTCCCGGTTTCTTGGGTGGACTAATCATACCGCAGGACTGGATTAGGCTACTTGGGTTAATGCCAATAATCATTGGTGTAAGCAGTTTACTAAAACGCGAAGAGGATTCATCTGAGGAAGCTGAAGAAGAAACCGAACCGTCTTGTCCCTCTATAGTTAGGAGTTTTGTTTCTCCGCAAACTTGCAATGTAGCCGCGATCGCCTTTGCGAATGGCAGTGATAATATCAGTGTCTACGTGCCCCTGTTTGCCAACTCAGAATTAGATAGTCTGCTGGTGATTATAAGTGTATTTTTTGGACTAGTGGGTGTATGGTGTTATACCGCTTACAAGTTGACCTACTTGCCTGCGATCGCCAACTTTTTAACTGAAAATGGCAATACTTTTGTCCCTTGTATCTTGATTGGTTTGGGCGTGTTTATTGTCACAGAAAATGTTACTTGGACTCTTTTATCTGTAGTTTCTAGTTATATATTCTCATTAATTTTAGGTTTCAATACTCAGCCGTCAACTGAAGAACAAGAAAAATTAAGTGTCTAATAAAGAGGTGCATCATCAATTTTCTGAGCAAAACGAATTCTAAACGGCAAAATATCTTACCCATCAACAGGAATCAAAACATGAAAATCTGGAAATCTCTGCTAATTGTCTTAATGATTGTCGCTAATCTAGCCTTTGCTCAACCTTCTTTTGCTGATAGACCAAAATTTAGCAAAAACCCTGATTACATCGAAGTCACTAAAGCACTTAAGCAACTCTCTCAGACAAAAGATGCCCAAACTCAAGTTGAAGGTCTGACACCAGAAGAAATTAAAAAAAGAACCGAAGAATTAACACTGCAAAAATATGCTTTAGAGACGGGAATCAATTGGGGTCAATGCAACAACCAAACAGGTAATACCATTGCGGTATACGGTAAAAGACCAAATGATGAAGAAGATGAAGATGCCGTATACGAAAATGGTCTATATTTTCTAGGTGATGGTCAATCCACTAAAAATAACTGGGATTGTGATGGCATCTATCTACCGAATGATGTCCAGGTAGAAAATTTCACCTCTAGTCCTAATGGGCAAGGTGAAGAATTGACAGGAGCCGCTGCTCTGAAGATCCTTGATGGAACTCAGTTGGTAATTAAGAAGAATCCAGATACTGCTGCGATTGAATTGAATGTCCCAACTGTAAAAGTTCTAAACAGCAAAGAGGCTAACTGGTTTATCCCAGATATATCGCAGGATCTCATCAATACACGAGTTCCTAATGCGCCTAGCAATCAGTCTTGAAATAGAACTGCATAGTTTATTTTTGAATGATTGTTCTGAATTTAAATAGGGTAACAGCCAAAATCAGAGAAAAACAGTACAAACACTGGTGAAACATCTCTCCGATCTTGGCTCTTTTTTTCTTGAATTTATCTCTCCTCAATTTTAGGCTTGTTTTATTTCGATATCTGCATTAAAATAAATTTTGGAAAAAATGTACAATCACAACAGGCATATTTCAGTAGCGCAACTATTGTGCTGGGTGCAAGTCATCTGGAAAGAGATTTTCTACTACCTTCGCATTTTTTTGATAAGAGCCGCTTTGGGGATAAGGGTGTTATTAATGCAGTTAAAATTGAAACCTACAGAAGAAGAAAAAGATAAAAAAAAGCCAGGACGACTGAATCCGTCCAGAATCCGAGATCACTTGGCAAATGAGCGTACCTACCTCGCTTGGATGCGGACAGGGATCGCTCTTTTAGGTTTTGGTGTCGTTATCGTGCGTTTGCGTGCCTTCCAAGTACCTTTAGTACCCCGTCCTGGCAATGGCTGGAAGTTAGGTTTAGTCTTCTCGCTAGTGGGTTTAATTACTGTGTGGCTTTCAACGTCACACTATTTCGCTGTCCGTCGTGATATCGAAGAAGATACTTACGAACCAACAGATCGGTGGGTGTTGCTGTTCAGTCTCGCTGTAATGATTCTCGGAACTGGGGTAATCTATTTTGTTTTTACGACTTCCTTAGATCCAATGAGTCCACTTATCCCTGAATAATAAGATTTTTAAAAGCGCACCTTATACAACTCGAATAATTCCCCTGATTTATGAGTTACGACTTTAGCACCAGCGGCCTTAATCGTTTTTTCCCACTTAGCCAAAGGCTCTAAAAACACCTCAGCCCCTAAATAGGTTTCCAGAACTGCCCAATCTTCCGCTAACGGCTGTTCTGGATTGAGAACGTCAAACACAAAATGTCCACCTGGTTTTAACACCCGCTTGACTTCTAGTAGTACAGCATCCCAATATTCGAGGGGAAAATAGCAGCTAAATCCGGTGGCGATCGCAAGATCAAATTGCTCTGGTGAATAGTTTAACTGATGAGCTGCTCCCAACTCAACCCCTTTGAACAGCTTAGAATTCAACTGCGGCCCGCGAGAATTAAGAGTATCGCGTGCCACATTACTGATTTCTTGCCCATGAAAAAATGCTTGCCAATCCCGCCAAGGATAGATTAAAAAGCTGATCCCACAGCCAATATCTATACAGTGTTGGTTCTTTTTAGGTTCAGCAACTTCCCAAAAAGGGGAAGCAATTCTTCCTGAGAAACTTCCAGAAATCCACTCGCGGAATATCGGCATCGCCTGTACTTCTGCTGGGAGTTCAAAGGTTTCACGTTGATATTCTCGGTTAAAGCGATAGGCTACTTGGGCTAATCTTTCGTCCCAGTTGGTTGATTTGGGTGAACTAAAGAGATTTTGAAACTGAGAATCGGACTTTTTAGACATTTAGGTTTTTGCTACTCTTTCTAAGAATTGTAGTCAAATTCGCTTTGCGATCGCCAACGGTGGGCGGGTACGTCATCGCACACCCATCCAATCTCCTGCTAAGAGGTTGTTTGAAAAGTGGTTAGCTGTGATAAAAGCACATATTGATCCCCCCTAGCCCCCTTAAAAAGGGAGGGAAACTTCTTAAAGTCCCCCTTTTTAAGAGGGATTTAGGGGGATCAGATGATTTGTGTGTACACCGTAGCTTAAAAAGGGGGGGAAACTTCTTAAAGTCCCCCTTTTTAAGGGGGATTTAGGGGGATCTAAAACTTTTTGCTACCAACAACAAGACTTTTCAAACATCTTCTAAGGTTTGTCCGAAGTCATTGGTACTAATGACAAATGACCAATGACTTCGGACAAATGACTAATGACTGCTACTCAACTTTTTCATACCAGATACCTACTTTCTCAAAAGCACCATAAGCAAGCTTCAGAAAATTGACTATTCTCTGTTTTCCAATTATCCCAAATTCTTTATATTCTCTAGCCTCTGCAAAAGTTAGGCGATTTTGGTCAATTATGTTTCTTTCTCTGTATGCTAACTTCGGAAAATCTATAACTTTTATCTGATATTTATTTACTATGTTCTGATAGTTGGAATCTGACTCTAGATGCTCCCAATCATCACACAGCCCTAAATTCCTCACCAGAATATGAGGGATTTTATCACCGTAAGTATTCACTGACTGAGCAAACAGGTTAATGCTGTCGTATCCTCCTGTCGATACAAACCATTTGCAAAACAGAACTCCCTGCGAACTTCCTAGTTCAAGTAATTGATTAGATTCAATCCACCCTTGTACTGCTCTATGCGATTGCGCGGCTAAATTTACAATTACTGGCTTCTCTATGGCCCACTCAAATATTCTATCTGCCTTATTTGCCTGTCGTTCATTCTCACTAAACACAGCATACTTACATATTTCCTTATATACCCCTGCGACATCTGGATTCGATCTATCTGTCTCCACTGGTACAAATGGGATTCTCTTATCCAAACAATACTGAATCATTGTCCTGGCAAAGAGAGATTTTCCTACCCCGCCTTTTTCACCATCCACAAAATGAATCGTCGGCATTACAGCCACCTCTAATAGTTATTAAAGTCTGATATATCTTTCCCAAACTAAGAACTTTTTGGTCATTGCCCCCAAGTATTTTGGTGGTTTTATGAGAAAGTATAACCGTGATTTGGATAGATTCCAACAGTCTCATTTTACACCAGTGAAGTCCGTCTGCGTGGTCTAAGACAAAACAAGGGGCTTAAGCCCCTTGTTATAACCTGCGGAAGCAGGTTTTATTTAGACGTGGTTTCTAACCCTCTTTTCACTGCGATATTAGCCTAAATCGAAAAGCAAGATTTCGCCGCCGATGTTGGTACTAATTTCTAGCTGTTCTTCGCCGTTGATTTGTACACCATCACCGGCTCTAAGTTCTTCGCCATTTAAGTTAACTATGCCTTGCGCTATTTGTAACCAGGCATAACGACCAGATTTGACTTGATAATTAACAACATCACCTGACTCTAAAACAGATGTGTATAAATCAACATCTTGGTGAATTGTCACAGCACCATCGCGCCCATCTTTAGCAGCAATTAAGCGTAATTTGCCGCGCTTTTCTTCCAGAGGAAAAGATTTTTGTTCGTATCTTGGCGTTATTCCTTCTCGATCGGGAAGAATCCAGATTTGTAGTAAGTGTAATGGTTCTGTTGGTGAGGGATTAAATTCACTGTGGCTGATTCCAGTTCCAGCGCTCATAATCTGGGCATCACCAGGGCGAATCACTGAGCCAGTACCCAAGCTGTCTTTATGCTCTACAGCACCTTCTAAGACATAGGTGAGGATTTCCATGTCACGATGGCTATGGGTAGGGAATCCAGCACCAGGGGCGATGCGATCGTCGTTAATCACTCGCAGAGAGCGAAATCCCATGCGGTTCGGATCGTAAAAACTACCGAAGGAAAATGTGTGATAACTATCGAGCCAGCCCATTTTAGCGTGACCACGGGAGTTGCGATCGTGAATTAAGTGGGTAATTGTATTTTGAGACATAAATTTACCTCGTTGTTAATTGTTTTTAGAAGATTTTAGAATTCAAAACTTAGAGGGTGTTTGATTAGACCTAATTTGTAACTATTTAAATAGTAAAGTATATACATATAAAATGAAAAGTACGCACTTAAAAGTGGCGTACTTACCAAAAAGATACTGTGAAATTTGATAGGTATTTTTAAGTGAATAAAATACACTTTTTGAAAACTAAATTACTGCAATTTCAAGTTTTGCACAACAAGATTAGCTGCTAGTGGCGTGGCAAGGATAAAATAGTTCATTAAATGTAGGTTGGGTTGAGCAACACGAAACCCAACATCGATCGGAGTGTTGGCTTTCGTTCCTCAACACAACCTATAAATTTTTTTGCAACGTTTTAGCTGTGTCATGCCAATAGTGGCGTGACAAGACTAAAATGTTGCAATAAATTTTCTTGTGGGGCGGGCATCTTGCCCGCCAATTAGGACGGGCTAGAAGCCCATCCCACAAGAGTTTGCTAATGCACTATTTTAGCCTTGACACGCTAATAGGGTGCATTAAACTTTAGTCTAATGCACCCTATTAGTAAATCAAGTGTTTCTCAAAAGTGCTTATTTGACAGCAGCAGGGATCTTTTGAGTTTTAGTAGTACCCGCTTTGCCATTCTCTGCTTTAATTTCTGCTACTTGCAGATGAGCTTCTAAGAACCAGAGTCGTTTGTCAATGGTGCGAGAAATTTCGGTGTAAAGGTCAGCGGTATCGAGATCGCCTAATTCATCAGTTTTATCGATCGCTTCCCGGAGATGTTTACCATAGGATGCAAAGCGATCTGCCAAGGCTGTCACATGGTCTTTGCCATCCAAAATATCTAAGGGGTATTCTGGCAAAATTGAATTACTAGCTGCGGCGCGAACTGTTCCGAAAGCGTATCCGCCTAAAGCTGTGACGCGTTCAGCTATCAAATCGATGAACTCTTCCAATTCCCCAGCAATTTCATCAAATAATAGGTGTAGCTGGTAGAAGTCAGTTCCTTTAACATTCCAGTGCGCTTGCTTTGCTTGGGTTTTTAGATCCGAAGTAGCTGCCAAGCTTTGGTTGAGAAGTACCACAATTTGCACTCGCGCTTCAGCGGGAATGTCAATACGAGTGGGGTACAAACGTGATGTAATGGTGTTGTCGCTCATAGTTCTACGTTAATGCCTTTTGCATCTAACTTTACAGATTTTGGTTGGCTGTGCGAAACTCTCTGACGACAGATTATATTAATGGCTGAATGTGTTACTGTTTATGACTATTGGTCAGATCCGATGGTTTTCTATGGTATTAAATGTACCACCAAAAAGGCGATCGCGAATGACATCATTGTGCAAAAAGTCATGGGGAAAACCCGGTTCAATTTGACTCACTTCATCTAATCGTTGCAGATGTTCTGGTGAGAGGCTGACTTCTATTGAAGCTAAGTTATCTTGAAACTGCGTTAATTTACGTGCCCCAATAATTGGAATAATCACACCACTTTGAGCGCGTAACCAAGCTAATGCTACCTGTGAAGGTGTATGACCAATTTCTGCCGCAACTTCACTGACAACTTGAGCGATCGCTAAATTCTTCTCAGAAATCCCTCCGCCCAAAGTTTCGAGTCGTCCTTGTTCAGCGCCTCTTTGAGGAGACCGATTATATTTACCTGTCAACACACCACCCCCCAAGGGCGACCACGGTGTTACTGCTAAATCGAAGGCTTTAGCTAGCGGTAGCAAGTCCCGTTCTGGTGTTCGCTGAATCAAACTATACTCAATTTGTAGGGCAACAAACTGCGTCCATCCTTGATAATGGGCGATGGTATTTGCTTGGGAAACAATCCAAGCGGGTGTATCAGAAATACCGATGTAAAGTACTTTACCTTGACGGACTACATCATCAAGCGATCGCAAAACTTCTTCAATCGGTGTTGTGAAATCCCAAGCGTGCAACCAGAATAAATCAATGTAATCGGTATTCAGCCGTTTTAGACTACCTTCTAAAGACTGAATTAAATTTTTGCGATGGTTTCCACTGGCGTTAGGGTCGCCCTTTTTGTCATTCATCCGCAAGGGAAAGGAATATTTTGTCGCAACTACAAAGCGTTCTCTTTCTTTAGCAATCAACTCGCCAACAATTTTTTCACTGCTACCATCGGTATAACCGTTGGCGGTGTCAATAAAATTTCCCCCTGCTTCTGCATAGCTATCAAAGATTTTCCGACTTTCGTCAACAGATGCACCCCAACCCCAATCTTCACCAAAGGTCATGGTTCCCAAGGAGAGTTCAGAGACTCTTAACCCACTTTTGCCCAAGAGTTTGTATCTCATGAATATTTTCTCATTAATGAAAAAACTAAGCAAATACCATTCCAAAGGCATGATAACTGGAAACTGGGAGCGATGTTTGACTTAATACATCGACCTGCAATGTTAATGCATCGACCTGCAATGTTAATGCATCGACTTGCTATGCCAATACATCGACCTGTTATGCCAATGCATCGACCTGTTATGTTAATGCATCGACCTGTTATGTTAATACATCGACTTGCTATGTTAATACATCGACTTGCTATGTTAATACATCGACCTGTTATGTTAATGCAAGACGATTATGCAAGAAAGGTGGAAGAATATGCTTTTCTTAACATCCCAGAATATTGGATTGTGGATTTTCGTGGCTTGGGTGGCTTGCAGTTTATCGGCAATCCCAACCAACCAACCTTTACCGTTTGTCAGTTAGTTAACGGTGTGTACCAGCAACAACAATATCGTTTAGGAGATACTATTTTTTCTGATGTCTTGCCAAATTTACAACTTAAGCTAGATGACATTATGCATATTTGAACTGGAGATTGGTTTCGGTGAGGTAAAAGCGATCGCTACAGTTTTCTAAGCTAGAATACCAAAGTTGTGTTTTAGACACATCCGATAATTCAATTGCCAAAGAGCCGTTATTTTTATGAATTACTACGTAATCTACGACGGGAATTGTAATCTCTGCGTTACCCTAGTGCAATTGCTAGAAACCTTAGACCAAGGAAAGCTGTTTCGTTACAGTCCCATGCAAGATGAGCAGACACTTTTAAGGTGGGGAATTACAGCCCAAGGTTGCGAACAGGGGGTGATTTTAATTGATGGTAATGACCCTCAGAGACGTTGGCAAGGCAGTAACGCCGCAGAAGAAATTGGGCGGTTATTGCCAGCAGGAAGTATATTTGTAGACGCTTATCGAGCATTACCGGGGATGAAATGGGTAGGCGATCGCTTTTACGAACAAATCCGCGATCGCCGCTACGCAATCTTTGGTAAACGTTCTAACCCTCTTTCAAGAAACACTTGACGTAAAGCTTATGTAGAAAGGGTTTGATAAAATGAATGAGTAGCGATCGCGCTGTTCAATTAAAATAATCGGATGAGAATAATTTTGCTGGTTTAAGTGTAAAGCTGTAAACAGTCCAGCAGAACAAGAGGTAGAAATTGGTATGGTATTTAAGGGGATTTGAAAGCAAAGCACTCAATTTTTCAATGGGATTGGGCGACCATCTTAGAGAAAAACAAAGCTTGATACCAACGGCAATATTTACCATATCTCATGTTTGAGATTGTCAAATCGCAGCAAGAGGTTTACGATCTCTTTGCTGCGATTTTAACCTTAATTGCGTGTGGCTTCCAGTAGGCGAGAAAAATAGAAGCGAGTCTTCGTCATTGCCCGTCGTTGCAATGAAAAGCCATTACTTTCCAAGATTTTCACTACATCAGCCTCACGATGCAAATATGCACGAGTGGCTTTACTTGGCCCGGGAAAGAAACTGCCAATTTTCTTGAGTATACTCAGGGCGCAGGTCTTCGGCGCAAAACTGAGAATTATCCGCGACTGCGCCAAAGAACAGAGGTGAGATATCATCTCATCGGCTTTTTCTTGAGGGTAATGGATGAGAACATCTAGGCAAATAACGGTATGGTAGCTACCACTCAACGATTCCAAATCCTGCACGGCAAAAGTAGGATTTTCGATATTTCCCAAAGTTTGCTTTGCTCTATCTCTGCCTTCTTCTACCATTTTTTCCGAAATATCGGTGGCATAGACTTTAGCACCATCTACTGCCAGGGGAATGCTGAGACTACCGACACCACAGCCAGCATCACAGATTGATAGCTCTGGTAAATTGTTATCAGCCTTCAGCCAACCGAGAACTGTATCCACAGTTTGCTGGTGTCCATTGCGGATGTCTAATTGGACTTTGTTGACTTCGCCATCACCGTAGATTCGCTTCCAACGGTCAAACCCTGTGGAATTGAAATACTCGCGAACAATCGTTTTGTCGTCGGCTGCGTTCATAAACTTCGATTTTTAGGGGTTCCCAATGCTTAAAATTATCATTGATAGGAACCCATAAGAGCGGTCTTCCAGATTTTTCCAGATGATAGTTGGCCGATAAGCAAGGATACTTACGTACATAGAGTAACTCAGGCTATCGAATTCTAGCCCAGACGCGCAAAATTGAAGCCGTACTGGCTTAACAAGCAAAAGACTGAATTTAACTTGGGTTTTATGGCTTTTAGATATACCTTTTGCCCATAACAGCGATTTCCTTTTAAATAAATCAGCAAATCGCGATATTTATATAATTACTTTGGATTAGTCTATATTAACGTGAGTTCGACAAGTCTTATTTGACCTTTCCCCCAACCTCTCTCCGTGTCGGAGAGGGGAGCAAAAAGCTGAATTTTTCGTTGCTCCTCCCGTTTCGGAGAGGGAGGCTGGGAGGGAGAGGTTCATCGAACTCACGTTATAAGCTAAAAAACATCTAATGTGCATAATCGAATTAAATATAACTCTTGTGGGGTGGGCATCTTGCCCGCCCAGCTTATGCAATTTAAATGTGGAACAGCTTATTACCAAATTTGATGTTGTCATTACACAAGCTGTTGGCATTATTGTTTCGTTTCAATAATTGTTTAAGTAATATTTTTTTATTTCAATGAAACCTGCTATTTTTCTATGGTTTCACAATTCATAATCGCTAAATACTATTTATAGCTATTTAATAAATACCCATGATTTTTGCGACCTCAAATCTCATCGATATTTATATCTATGGATGTAAAAAATACCTCCTTAAGATAGAATTGAACTGCGATCGCAACATTTACGCTGTTAAAGATTTTATTATTTGTAACCAATGAAACTGAAATATCCAAACAATTTCAGTATCATTGCGTGTTTTTCTAGTACATCTACTATTTAGGTTGATTTATTACACATGATGCTTAACTCACTCACAGACAGTCCTATCGTTGCATTTACAATTCTCCTAACAGTAATCTTTACTATACCTCCTATATTTGAGCGATTGCGACTACCTGGGTTAGTGGGCTTGTTAGTAGCAGGTGTAGTACTAGGACAAAATGGACTAAAGTTGTTAAATCCTGAGTCAGAAACTATCAATCTACTTTCGGATATTGGCAAGATTTATTTGATGTTCGTGGCAGGTTTAGAAATTGACTTAGAACAGTTCCATAAAACTAAAAATCGTTCAATTGGGTTTGGTATACTGACATTCCTAGTACCACTAATTGCTGGCATTGCTGTTGGACGTTTATTCAATTTTAGTTGGAATGCCTCCTTCCTAATTGGTTCTCTACTAGCATCTCATACACTCTTAGCGTATCCAATTGTGAGTCGTTTGGGAGTAGTAACAAATGAAGCTGTAACCGTCACAATTGGGGCAACAATTTTTACTGACACAGGTGCTTTATTAGTGTTAGCAATTTGTGTGGGAATTCATGGAGGGGAATTCTCAGCCTTGAGTTTAGCGACTTTGTTAGGAGGATTAGCAATTTACTCTGTTGTTGTTCTGTTTGGTTTTGACTGGGCAGGAAAAGAGTTTTTTCGTCGATCTGGAGATGAACAAAGTAACCAGTTTTTGTTTATATTACTAGCATTATTTTTGGCATCTGTTGGAGCGCAGGTAATTGGAATTGAAAAAATTGTTGGTGCTTTTTTAGCAGGTTTAGCAGTCAATGACGTACTAGGACGTAGCCCAGTCAAAGAAAAAATTGAGTTTATTGGCAGTGTTTTATTTATTCCTTGTTTCTTTGTGGACATGGGATTATTGATTGATATTCCTGCATTTATAAGAACTCTCAGTTCAGTTTGGCTGACTGTGGTAATTGTAGTAGCTTTGATTGGCAGTAAATTTATCGCGGCATTCTTAGCTAAACTTTTATACCGCTATAATACGGCGGAATTGCTAACAATGTGGTCGTTGTCACTACCACAGGTAGCAGCCACACTAGCAGCAGCCTTAGTTGCATATCAAACTAAAAATCCTGCCGGCGAACGCTTAATCAATGAAGGTGTTTTAAACAGTGTGATTGTTCTCATGCTGGTGACTGCAATTTTGGGGCCCATAATAACAGCACGGTTTGCTTCTTCGTTACAGCTTTCTCAGACAGATTTTGAAACAGATAGTTTGACAACTTGGTGGGAAAGTAATGAATCTCAACTAGTAGAGCAAAAACCAGATCCATTTACTGTAGTAGTACCAATATATAATCCTCAAACGCAACGCTATCTAATAGAAATGGCAGCACTTCTGGCTAGTCATGAATCTGGAAAAATTGTGCCATTAGCTATTACTAAAGCACATATTCACATGGACGATCCACAATTAGTAACAGCGCTCGATCAGAGCCAGCAAAGATTAAGTTTAGCTAGAGAAATCAGTCAAGAATTTGATGTAAAAGTTTCACCTGCAAATCGGATTGACGATGATATAGCTTTGGCAATTAGCCGCACCAGTCGAGAACAAAATGCTAGTTTAGTAGTGATGGGTTGGTCGCGAACAACAGGTTTACGTGCCCGCTTATTTGGTAATGTCATTGATAGCGTGTTTTGGTCTTCTCACTGTCCGGTTGCAGTTACACGCCTCTTGAGCAGTCCTAAGACAATCCAAAGAATTCTTGTACCAGTTGGAGACTTAACGCGCCAAACCATTGGTGCTTTAAGGTTTGCCCAGATTTTAGCTGATGTCAATCAGGCGGAAGTTGTGCTGTTACACGTATGCGATCGCAAATCACCCCCAAATCGAGTAGAAAGATTTGTGTCTCAATTGTCTGACATCGCTTCTAAAAGCCAGTTACAGGTGAATACGAATATCCAAACAATCAGGGGTGATGATGTCGCTAGAGTCGTCATTCGGGAAGCTCAAGCCTTTGATTTAGCAGTATTACGTTCCGTTCGTTATCGCACAGCCGGGGGATTAGCTGTCAGCGAAGTGACAACGCAGATGATTCAAGAATTGAAATGCTCAATTGTATTGTTGGGAGAGCCGAATTCGTAATGTATCAGTCAACGCTAGTAAAATAATTGCGATCGCTTTTGTCTCAGTGATGGGAATCGACAAGAGCGATCGCGTGGTTTGATAACTATTCTCCAAGTTGCTCTTTAGATAATAACGGTTCAAATGACTGGTAAGCCTCATAGTTCCGAAAATGTCGAGCATATAAATCAACAATATCCTCAGATGAATTAAAGTCATCATACAAAACTGAATTCACGTCTACCACTTGCTTCAAAGACCAAGTAATAGTTTCTCCATTTTCATTTGTATAGCTGACACTTTCATCTTTACCATAATTTAAAGCCTTTGCTTTTGCTTCCTCTAAAGAAGCGGCTTTAATTAAAACAAAGCTTTCTTGGTATAAAGGTTGATAATCAGGTTTATCTGAAGATGATTTGTAGAGAATTATAGCAATATAGAAGGATTCTGCTTTATTTACACTTTCAGTTTTCATCTCATGTTCTTCCAGCTATTTTTTGAATCTATTATCATTCAATAACTTCCAAGCTTTTTTACCACTAGCCGATTTGTTTTTCTTGATGTCTTCTAAATAAGAGTTCAGAAACTCGCTAGGAAACTCCCGTCTAATAAACGCTTTTCGGCACACACTAATAAAAGTCTCAGCAAACAAACTTAAGTTGTCGTTGGCTTCACAACTAGCCCCAGGTCTAAATTGGCTTATTAGTAAGGATTGCTGAGATAAACTTGCATTGTTGTAATTATAGGTTAAAGCCTGGGAGTGAGCAGCAAGAGGTTGCACAAGCAATCCTATAGTTAACAGACTGACCAGTGGTTTTTGCAACATATAGTTGAAAAATAGCCGACTATTTCCGTTTCCATAAGATAGTGAATCAATATTACCGCCGAAACCAACTGCGTACCCAACGCCACAACCGACGCAACCACACCCAAAACCCACGACGAGATATTACAGGCATTTTTGGTTTAGAAAGACGCTTAATTGCATTGTTGCAATCTTGCACTTTAGCATCAAGTCCTATCGCCTGAAATACTTCACTGGCATTGCGATAAGCACCCAGCGCGTCTAATTCTTGATGTATGTTTTTTAATGCCTGAGCTAAATTAAACCATGTGATCGCTTCGCCATTGCGATCGCCTATTTCCCTAGCTATTTCTAAAGATTGCTGGTAGAACTCAATCGCCCGTTGGTATTGTCCCTGATACAAATAAGCACTTCCCCAATTCATTAAAGATTTGCCTTCAGAATTGCGATCGCCGATTTCTCTAGCTATCTTCAACCACTGCTGGTAAAAATCAATCGCCTGTTGGTACTGCCCCAAAGAATTGTAAGCATTGCCTAAACCCCCAAAAGTAATTCCTTCAGAATTGCGATCGCCGATTTCTCTAGCTATCTTCAAACACTGCTGGTAAAAATCAATCGCCTGTTGGTACTGCCCCAAAGAATTGTAAGCATTGCCTAGATTGCCCAAGGCAGTTCCTTCTCCTTTGCGATCGCCAATTTCTCTGACTATATTCAAACATTGCTTGTGGAACTCAATCGCCTGTTGGTACTGCCCCAAAGAATTGTAAGCATTGCCTAGATTGCCCAAGGCAGTTCCTTCTCCTTTGCGATCGCCAATTTCTCTGACTATATTCAAACATTGCTTGTGGAACTCAATCGCCTGTTGGTACTGCCCCAAAGAATTGTAAGCATTGCCTAGATTGCCCAAGGCGCGTGCTTCGTTATTGTGATCGCCGATTGCTCTGGCTATTTTCAAACACTGCTGATAAAAATCAATTGCCTTTTGGTATTGTCCGAGTGAGAGATAAGCATTGCCTAAATTGCCCAAGGAAGCACCTTCGGCATTGCAATCACCTATTTCTCTAGCTATATTCAAGTGCTGTTGGTGACACTCAATCGCCTGTTGGTATTCCCCCAAGGAGTTGTAAACATTGCCCAAGTGAGTAAGAGCAGCCCGATAATTCCAATTTTCTCTCACCTCAGTTTTTTCCCAAACTGCTATCAACTGTCCCCATAAGTCAACTTGATCGGTGTAATAACCCCGCAAGCTCAAAAAATCATGGCAAAAGTTTAGTACATCAAATGCTGAGTGGTCATTTTTTAGTTGATGCCAGTGATAAAAGATTTCTAGATACTCCTTGATATCTTCTTTAGTCTGCCAGGGTTCTTGTTTAACATTCAAAAGATAGTAATTGATAGCTCGTTGATGCGCCTCGGTCTGATTACCAGCCTTATACCGCACATACTCCAACACCACTGGCTGAAACTCAAACTGCCGCTTACCATTGAGTTTTTCTAACAACAGAGAACGCTTAACCAGATTCCTCAATTCTCCCTCAATCTCTGTTGTTGAACTTCCCGGCAACACCGCCACGGCTGCTGCACTCTCAACAGCACCACGATAAACGCTGATATTGAGCAATAAAGCTTTTTGCAATTCACTCAATCGCTCAAAACTGGCATCCAACACCAACACCATCCCCACATTTTCCCGGCGATGCACACCTACCACTTGGTGATCTGTCAACAACTGCCGCAAATTTCCTAATCCTAAATCTGCCAATCGTCTTAAATCCGGGTCTTGGGGATATTCTTCTTTTAACAAATCTGCGACCAATTTCAACAGCAGGGGATGCCCATCTACCAATTCCACAAACTCTGCTAAATCCCCGCGAATGCCTAATGCTGTTAACAGTCCTATCCCTTCTGCTACTTGCAAACCTTTCAGAGGTAGCCACTCAAAGCCTTTTAATTCTGGTCTTTCCCTAGTGGTAACTATTATCTTACTATTACCGCCATATTCCACCCAAGCGTTGAAAAAGTCGCCGTAGAATTGACTTCCCCACTGTCTATCTGGCTGTAATAAACTCTCCAGGTTGTCAATGATGAGTAAATATTGACCAGATCGCAAACACTTAACTAGTGCGTCCACTAACTGCGCTTCTTGTTCTGGAACCGGAAAGCCAAATTCATCTAGGACTTGGCAGGCTAAATCGCTAAAACCTGCGCCATAACTAACATCAGCCCAAAATCGCTTAGGGAAACCCTCAATTTCTTCATAAATTTTAGCTGCTAGCATCGATTTACCCGTGCCACCGATGCCTTCTATGCCAATTAGGAAGGTATTTTTATCAGTTAACCATTGCTGTATTTGGGCGATTTCTGTTTTCCGTCCCTGCCAATAAGCCAAACTTTTGTTAGGGTTGCCTGCTTTGAGAACCCCAGGCGATTCTACTTTGGAGATTTGTTGCAATCGCTCTAGTACTGGTTCTATTCGGTCAACAATAATATTGACTTCTGCTGCATTTATCTGTCCTACTTGAGTTACCTTACTGTCATCGTAGGCAGTGAGATTCATTTCAATATTGTTCGAGTTACTGGGGCTGGATTCCTCTGCCATTGCTCATAGTGGGTAGAAATTTTGCTTGATATTGTGACTATGAACTCGAAATTTGGCGTTCAAAACTTTAAATTTGATGTTCAGAACTCGAAACTTGGTGTTCGGAACTCGGAACTTGGCATTCAGAACTTGAAATTTGATGTTCAGAACTTGAAACTTGGTGTTCGGAACTCGGAACTTGGCATTCGGAACTTGAAACTTGGCGTTCGGAACTTGAAACTTGGTGTTCAGAACTCCGAACTTGGTGTTCGGAACTCGAAACATCAAAATTTGTAGGGTGGGCAGTATTCTGCCCACCCTACTCAATTAAAAACTCACTTGGTTTGCGTCAATCTTCCCAACTTGCTTCACCGTACTTTGGTCGTAAGCATTAGCGCTGACCTGAATATTGTCTCCGGGTTTGTCAGTCGATGCTTGCAAAATTTTAGCTATTTCCTCTGCAAGTGCTGTATCCGCTTCTAAAATCTTCTTGAGTTGCACTCGCAAACTTGCTTGTAAATCTTCATCTTCTGGCTTTTGCGCCACATCCGTTGCTGCTTCGTTCGCTGCTTCCTTAGCCTCTATTTTGGGATGTAACTTAGCCCAAATAGCTTTGGCTTTATTCCAAACATCCTCACCTACTTTCTGAGATGCCCCTTCTACGGCTTTGTTACCCACATTTAACAGAAATGGCAGACAGGGAGCGAGAAATTTAACAAGTAAAGCTATATCCATTGGTTTATGATGTCTATCTCACAAATGTACATTTTTACTGAGTATAATTAACGCTTCTTCCCGTGTCACCTTGAGGCGAAATTTAGCCCAATAATCGCTGCCAAATTAGTTCTTTTGCCGCTTCATTCCAATGCCAGCGTAATAAATTAGCAGGTTGACTCTTGGCAATTCCAGGCAAACCAATCGCTTGTCTAGGTGCATCTGTAGCTAACAAAATAGCAGTCTCGACATCACAAATCCCCCACTTCACCAAATTCTGCACTCCCACTAATAAGGGTAAAGTCGTCCCCGATAAAGTGCCATCAGCCAGTCGTGCTGTACCATTTTTAACTTCAATTTGCCGACTGTCCCAAGGATACACGCCATCGGGTAGCCCCAGAGGTGAAAGGGCATCACTCACAAGGAACAGCCCTTTCTCTTCATAACTAGCGCGAAGTAATATTTGCAGCATCGTGGGCGAAACGTGTTCACCATCAGCAATAAAACCACACATCACATCAGGATGAGTAATTGCTGCCCCTAATAATCCTGGTTCGCGGTGATGCAATGGTGGCATGGCATTGAAAGCATGAGTTACCATCGTTGCACCGAGTTCAAAAGCGAGTTGCGCTTGGGCTGATGTTGCCTGAGAATGTCCTAAACTAACGGTAATTCCCAAAGAACGCAAATATGGAATTACTTCGCCTGTGGGATCTAACTCCGGCGCTAAGGTGATGACTTTGACAACGTGGGCATAATCTCCCAAAACCCGCTTTACCTCGTCAATTGTTAAGGGTAACAAGTACTCTGCTGGGTGTGCGCCGCGCTTTTGGTAATTCAAAAATGGGCCTTCTAAATGGACTCCGAGAATCTTGGCAGATGACCTCACCCCCAACCCCTCTCCGTTGGCGGAGAGGGGAGTAAAATTAGCAATGACTGCAAGCGATCGCTGAATCTTTTCTACTGAAGTTGTCACAAGTGTCGGTAAAAATCCATCTACCCCGACATCCCACAAAAATTGCGTTATTTTCTGGAGTAGATGAGCATTTTCATCTGTTAAATCAGGAAATGCCAATCCCAAAGCACCGTTAATTTGCAAATCAACGCCACCCAATGAAATCCAGCCGCCACCTACATCTATCACAGATGTACAGATGTCTTTCTCGGCTGTATCCATTGGCAAGATTTGCTCAATCATGCCCTTTTGATTAATCAAGAGCATCTGCAAATCTTTGTAACCAGGTACTCTAGCATTGATAATATCTACAGGATTTTGTGTTGCTTGGGTCATCATACTGACGAGAAAAGAGCTAAATATGATTTTAGATGCAACCAATATCAATGAATCAATTCAAATAACGCCAATAGATGAGATGATGATCCGCATCACCTAGCTTCCATAAGCTAGCTCAAATAATTTTGAATTTTAAATTTTGAATTATTATGACTCCCCTAGTTGGTATTATTATGGGCAGCGATTCTGATTTGCCCACTATGAAAGATGCGATCGCAGTTTGTGAAGAATTTGGCGTTGAGAGCGAAGTGGCGATCGTTTCGGCTCACCGTACCCCAGAACGTATGGTGCAATATGCTCAACTTGCACACCAACGCAGTATTAAGGTAATTATTGCTGGTGCCGGTGGTGCTGCCCATCTCCCTGGAATGGTAGCGTCTTTAACTCCTCTTCCTGTGATCGGTGTTCCTGTACCCACTCGGAACTTACAAGGTGTAGATTCTTTGTATTCTATTTTACAGATGCCTGGTGGTATTCCTGTGGCAACAGTAGCGATCGGTAATGCCAAAAATGCCGGTCTTTTAGCAATACAAATCCTCGCAACTCATCAACCAGAATTGTTAGAAAAAGTGCAACAATATCGTCAAACCCTATGTGAATCAGTAATTGCAAAGCAAGCAAAACTAGAACAATTAGGCTATGAGCAATATTTACAGCAAATGCTTTAAGATAATTCGTAATTCGTAATTCGTAATTCGTAATTACTTAAGAAATCTTAACAGCAGAGCAGGGGAGACAAGGGGACAAGAGGTGAGAACTTGAGACAAGTCTTTCCCCTTGTCCCCATGCCCAATGCCCACTTGCCCTGAGCGTAGCCGTTCGCGTAGCGTCTCGCAGAGAAGGGATGCCCAATGCCCCATTAAATTCTAAGATTGAAGCGATCGCTCCAGAATCAATGCAGCATTCTGAAGTATCTTGATCCTGAGACCTTAGTCAAAAATTGAGAGCTAATGTGCCAATTGCTCGGAATGAATTGCAATGTTCCAACGGATATTTGCTTTTCTTTTGAAGGGTTTTCTGCACGGGGAGGAAAAACGGATGACCATCGCGATGGTTGGGGCATTGCTTTCTTTGAAGGAAAGGGATGTCGAATGTTTTTAGACGCTCAACCTTCTGTTGCTTCTCCGGTAGCTGAGTTTGTGCGGAGTTATCCCATCCACTCAACCCATGTCATAGCCCATATCCGCAAAGCTACTCAGGGTGAAATTGCCCTACACAATTGCCATCCTTTCCGCAGAGAATTGTGGGGTCAGTATTGGGTATTTGCCCACAACGGTAATTTGCCAGATTTCGATCCAGAAAATTTGGGCTTTTATCAAGCTGTAGGTGATACCGATAGTGAAAAAGCATTCTGTATGATGCTAGAAACATTGCGATCGCGCTTTCCTAAAGGTAAGCCTGACATAAAGGAACTATACCCTGTACTGCAAGAAATTACTGGTGTAATTGCAAAACTGGGTATATTTAATTACTTATTATCAGATGGAGAACACTTTTTCGCTTATTGCTCAACTAAACTCAGCTACATTGTTCGCCAAGCGCCCTTTGCAGCTGCCCATTTAATTGACCAAGACATGACTGTAGATTTTCGGGAAGTGACTACTGAACGCGATCGCGTCGCTGTCATTGCTACCACACCCCTCACTGACAACGAAGTTTGGACACAAATTCAACCAGGGGAATTACTAGTTTTTCAGGACGGTTTGCCCCTGAAATACAGCAGAAGTCAGAATACAGAATTCAGAATTCAGGAGTAAAACACTCTTTATGCCTGGGTAACAGACGAATCGTTGCGTACCTAACTAACTTGAAATCTGCTGTATGTATTCAGTTAAAATAAGTAGTTCATCTATAATTTTCCCATTTAGATAATTTCTAGATGGGTTTTGTTTTTAATACTATTCATAACTTACTTAATTTTGTTGCGCTGCGTTGAGCGAAACCGATGTCTAAAACGAGCTACGTCTAAGCTAGAACAGACTGTTCTCAAAAATTAGCTATTCCCTAGCAAGTTGCTTGATGTACTAAATCGCTGATTGCGATGCCTACGGCGAGCTGCGCCTACGCAATTTGCTAGTTGAAATTGAAAGCATTTCTAATTGCTCACAGAACTGGTAAAATCACCATGACCTTGATAAAGAATGTGAGGTTTTTTGGTATTTGCAACTAGATACATGGAATCATCCAGTATGATAAACACTATATAACTGTATTCCCATCAGTTATCTGTAGATTTAGTGGAGAAAATGGAATGAGTTTGTGGCAACGCCCACTGAAAAGATTACAAGCGATGCCGAAGGCGGGCTACGCCTACGCGTTCAATAGAACGTATCGGTTCAGACTAAGTTCGCTCAAAGGCTTTGTATCACTCTTTTTGGTAGGGACTGTATTGAGTGTGGCGCTTGCCGCCTGCTCTGGTGGTGGAACTGGGAGCAATTCTGCCTCTGAAACCCCTGCTGCTAGTGCTACCCCTGTGGCTGCAAGCAAAGATAATGTTGAATTAACTCTGGTTTCCTTTGCCGTCACCAAAGCCGCTCACGAAGCAATTATTCCTAAGTTTGTAGAACAGTGGAAGAAAGATCATAATCAAACTGTCGTCTTCAAGCAAAGCTATGGCGGTTCTGGTTCCCAAACTCGCGCCGTTATTGATGGTTTGGAAGCAGATGTTGTTCACTTGGCACTAGCTGGAGACACCTCAAAGATTGAGAAGGCTGGATTGATTCAGCCAGGATGGGAAAAAGAAGTTCCCAACAATGGTATTGTCTCCAAATCAGTTGCAGCATTAGTAACTCGTTCCGGCAATCCTAAAGGCATCAAGAACTGGGCAGATTTAGCCAAAGACGGTGTGAAATTAATTACTGCTAACCCCAAAACTTCCGGTGGTGCTAAGTGGAATTTCTTAGCATTATGGGATTCTGTAATTAAAACAGGTGGCGATGAGGCTAAAGCTACTGAATTTGTGACTAAAGTTTACAAAAATGTGCCAATCTTACCTAAAGATGCGCGGGAAGCTACTGATACATTTGCCAAGCAAGGACAGGGTGATGTCTTAATCAACTACGAAAACGAAGTTATTTTGGCACAACAAAAGGGCGAGAAGGTTGAGTACGTTGTTCCCGATGTGAATATATCCATCGACAATCCGATCGCTGTGGTAGATAAAAACGTCGATAAGCATGGAACCCGCGAAGTTGCTGAAGGTTTTGTGAAATACCTTTATAGCCCAGAAGCACAGCAAGAGTTTGTCAAATTGGGATTCCGTCCTGTAGATGAGACTTTAGCTCAAACCAAGGAAGTCACAGACAAATTTCCCAAGCTGAAAACTTTAGGTACAGTTGCAGACTTAGGCGGTTGGGAAGCAATTGATAAGAAGTTCTTTGCAGATGGGGGCGTGTTTGACAAGATTCAAGCCAAAAAATAATTCGTAATTCGTAATTCGTAATTATGACCCCACAACTTTCTTTTCTCCAGAATTAAAAGTAGTTGGTCTGTGCTTGAATTACGTTAGCGTAGCGGTAGCGAGTCCGTGAGCGTCATTAGCAATTACGAAGACTGCCAAAAAGCTCCTTGTGAATTTTAAATTTTGAATTTTTCACTATGACATCTGTATCTCCTTCTGTGGAAGTTGAACGCAAAACGCCATTCTGGAAGAGATTGGGGCGAGTTCCTTGGACTTGGCGAATTACCATTGCATATCTGACGGTGATGTTGTTTGTCCCCATAACTGCTATGTTTCTGAAAGCAGCTACAGAACCTCCATCTAGGTTTTGGGCGATCGCAACCAGTGATATTGCATTAGCAACATACAACGTAACTTTTGTTACGGCAATATTTGCTGCCCTACTCAATGGCGTATTTGGAACTCTGATTGCTTGGGTTTTAGTTCGCTACGACTTTCCCTTCAAGCGCTTGATTGACGCCACAGTAGATTTACCGTTTGCACTACCAACTTCCGTAGCAGGACTAACCTTGGCAACAGTTTACAGCGATAACGGTTGGCTAGGTTCGCTACTAGCACCATTGGGAATTAAGGTATCTTTTACCCGGACGGGAGTAGCGGTAGCAATGATATTTATCTCACTACCTTTTATTGTGAGAACTGTGCAACCCGTGCTTCAAGAAATGGAACATGAAATTGAAGAAGCCGCCTGGTGTCTGGGTGCTTCTCAATGGCAGACCTTCTGGAAAGTGATTTTGCCACCTTTATTTCCCACGATTTTGACTGGTGTTGCCTTGGGTTTCTCTCGTGCAGTTGGGGAATATGGGTCAACTGTGATTATTTCTTCCAATACGCCCTATCAAGATTTAATCGCACCTGTGCTAATCTTCCAGCGGTTAGAGCAGTATGACTATTCTGGTGCAACAGTAATTGGCATAGTTTTACTATCAATTTCGTTGGTACTGTTATTGGCAATTAATTTCTTACAAGCATGGGCAAGGCGATATGACAGTAGATAAGCCAAGTTTTCACTCATCTGCATCTGATACACATACGGCCAAGCCTCAAGAGCAGAAGAGTTGGGTGCCAATAGTTTTAATTGTGATAGCGATCGCCTATTTAGCCCTAGTTCAATACATCCCGGCTATTAACGTTTTTGTCCAAGCCTTCAGCAAGGGAACTGGGCCGTTTCTGTCCAATCTGACGCGACCAGCTTTTCTCCATGCAGCTTGGTTAACACTGTTATTAGCTGTAATTTCTCTACCTTTAAATACAGTATTTGGCTTATGTGCAGCTTGGGCGATCGCTCGTCATAAATTTCCTGGACGCGCCGTAGTTTTGAGCATTATTGATCTGCCCTTTTCAATTTCGCCCGTAGTTGCAGGATTAATGATTGTGCTACTTTACGGTCGGAATGGCTGGTTTGGCCCTTGGCTCCAAGCCCATGATATCAAGATTATCTTTGCCTTTCCAGGTATGGTACTGGCCACAGCCTTCGTGAGTATGCCCTTTGTGGCGCGGGAAGTGATTCCGGTTTTAGAAGAGTTTGGTAAGGATCAAGAAGAAGCTGCTAGAACTCTAGGTGCAAAAGATTGGCAGATATTTTTGCGCGTCACCCTACCCAGTATCCGTTGGGGTTTACTTTACGGTTTAATTTTGACCAATGCCAGAGCAATGGGTGAATTCGGAGCGGTTTCAGTGGTATCTGGCAACATTGCTGACCAAACGCAGAGCCTACCACTGTTTGTAGAAGATGCTTACAAACAATACGAAACTGAAGCGGCTTTCTCTGCGGCTGTACTGTTAGCGTTGCTAGCAGTAGTAACTTTGGTGCTGAAGGAGATTCTAGAACGGAAAACCCGCATTAAAGATGTTGAATAGAAACATCAAGCGATTGTAGTTATCTTTTGAAATAGGATACAAGCAAATCATGGGACATGGTACGATCTACTTAGTACCTATCAGGAAGTTACCGTTAGGGTTAAGAGTAGTTCTGTACCAATCCCGATTAGGGATTGAAATAACTCAGATATGGCTACTGACAATACACTTACCAATAAACGGATTCGACTCAGAATTCCTAAAGATTATCACCAGGAACCTGTTATTTCTCGCCTGGTGTCTGACTACGGACTAATTGTGAATATCACGGCAGCGATTTTGGGAGCCAATGCTGTCGGAGATGGTTGGTTTGACCTTGAACTACAAGGAACAGATGCACAAATTCAAAGTGGTTTAACTTATCTCCGCGACTTGGAATTGGAAGTCTGGGATGATACTAAAGCAAGCGATTGGTAAGAGGATGTCTGAAAAGTTTTTTTGTATACACCTAAACCTTGCAGATCCCCCTAAATCCCCTTAAAAAGGGAGACTTTAAGACTCTTATTCCCCCTTTTTTTAAGGGGGGTTAGGGGGCAATACAGTTCAGTTAAGCGTTTCTTTCTTCTCTCAGTGTTCTCTGCGCCTCTGTGGTTCGTTAAAAAAATTAACTATGACAAAGAGTTTTAGCCTTAACTGAACCGTATTGGGTTAGGGGGGATCAAGAATTATTTGATACTTCTCAGACATCCTCTAAGGGTTATAGCAACACAAACAGTTTATTTATCTGGTTTTAAGAGAATCGCAAACCGCAGATCCCCGACTTCGTAAAAGTTGTCGGGGATCTTGTTTCTCATGAATTATTCAGAATTGCTGTAGTGGTTTGTCTACAAAAGGGTATACCAAGTACCATTATTATTTTGACGTAAAATACGGTATCTTCCCTCAATAAATTCTAGCATTTTTGGAAAATTTTTGTTGATAGTAGGCTGCTGAATATCATCAATAAAGATATAAGGAGGCTTAGATGAATCTAACTCTTCTAGAAGTTTTGTCCATTGCTCAGGCAGAAAATATTCAAGTGCCCAACCGCGTAGCGATGTTGCCTGAGTCCGATTGGAGAAGTAATAAATAGATGGATCGCCAGCTACATAAATCTTACCAGGAAGACTTCCTGGTTGGGAGATAAATTCAGCCTCTGAACGAAGAGATGGATATTTTTCTCTAAAAACAGCCTGATATTTAAATCGTGTATCTTCAGTTAAAGCAAAATTGTTATTAACCAGAACAACGCTCTTTTTTAGAAGAGTGTGCGATAAAGGGAAGAAAAACAAAAATATAAGCAGAATTGTAGTAAATGGGGAACTCAATTTTTTTAAAGACTCCCATAAAACATCTAATCCTTTAGTAGCTAAAATACCTAAAGGTACAAACAATAGTAAATAATGGTATTCCCAAAATGCGCCACGTTGTAGAACAATCACACCCCAAGCAAAAATACACCAAATCACAAGTAGCAAAGTCAATATATTCTTAGACTTACGCAATGATACATCTACTGCAACAGTAGCTGCTAAAAGTAGAGGGTAAAAATTATTTAAGAACCATTTTATGCCTGCAAAAAGCCCACTTGGGTCAAATTGTGAATTAGCAACAATCCGAGGTGGATATAAAAAGAATGTTTGATACAAAATTGGTAAACTATTAAACCAGGCAAAATAGCTAACAATAAATAAAATAGGAAATATAATCCCCATAAAAATTGGAATAAATATTTCTACAAAAACTTTTTGAATTGGCTCCCGTTTGATTAGCACAGAATAGATTAAAAGAGTTAGCCAAAATGAAAGCAATATTAATAGAAGTATTAATTTAAATGTGATGACAATTCCACCAATAAAGCCTGATAGTAACAGTAGAAAAAATCTTTGTCTTCCTTCACATTTAAAAGATTGAGAAGTCAGCCAAATACAAATGAATAAAGGCAAACCAACCAGTGCTTCCACTTGAGTAAGATGCCAAGGCTGTGAAACAGTATAGTAAACGCCAACCGTTAACAAAGGTACTAGACTTGCGATTATCGGATGCTGAAAATAGCTTTTGAGACTCAGCAACAATATTATAGACAGAAACACCATATAAATAAGTTCAAAGAGATGGATGCCAATCTCATTAAAACCAAATAAAGTTCCTGCTAAAAAGTAAAAGCAAAAAATCCCCGGTTGCTTCACATCCCAAAAATCACGATAGAGTAACTTTCCTTGTTGCATCTCCAAAGCACCAAGCCTAAAAAATGCTTGATCTCCGTCAAATGGAAAAGGTAAATGTATAAGACCAATAATCACAATCCCAGTCAAAACGAGAAAGTCAATTTTATTTAATTTAGTAATATTAATCATCAAACTTTATAATCAAAAGTTAACCGACTATCTTATGCTGATTAATATCCTAACAGGGTAAAGAACAAGGTAATTTTAGGATATGAACTTAAAGTTTAAAGTTTTCGCGATCGCGCCAGCACTGACCTGTTAGTTTATTAATAATTACCTCAAGTACTAACTAAGTCCCACGTAGTTGCGTGTGGATCGCTCATGTCGTTCGAGAGGTTTGCCTTCATCCTTCTTGATGTCTTTAATTTAACTAAGTATTAAATGGTTTTAATCTTTGTGACGGTAGTAGTATCCGTCCGTAAAGCTGCGGTTATTGGCAATGAAGAGCTATTTCTCTCCTTTCCCTCTGCTAACCGTTTGTAAGGAAATATGCATTTCTTTTGTTTGCCCACTCTTTGCTACTGTGTATACACAAGTTGGATGTAAAGAGGTACATAAGATTTCCAAGAGGCAAAAACTTTGGATAATCTCATCTTAATTCACGCTAAAAATATACCAGGAAAGGCATTTACAGACCTTCGGTTGATAAAAAAGGGGCGGTATTATATGAGGCGATTCCCCAAGATCAATCGCTAAATATCTGGCAAATAAGTCGAGTAAATTGCTTAATGAAGGTGGTCTGATTAAATGGGAGCTAAAAATTAAGAATGAAAGTAATGCAGTTTATTAAATTTAGCAACGTGATAGCTCACCAGAAGATATTACTATTTTGGAGATGTCTATAGAACTTCCTAGTGATGATTGTGCAATTATATTAATACCTAATAGTCCTTGTCCACCACATGAAGTAGATAGAACAGTAATATCATCTTGCTTTGCAAATACATTAGAACCGCTAGATGTAAACTTGGTAGTTTTAATGGGAGATATGGCTTGACCAACAGCACCACCACTAAAGCTATAGGTTCTGCTGAAGGTAGCACCTTTACTCATTGAACTAACTGTAGCAATTCCTTTGTATAGTATCTGTATATCTTTGACGAAGAAACCACTAGGAATAAAAGTCTGAGCACGTAAAATACACCTTTGACGCTTACCTTCGCTTGCACTGATGTTATCCAAGGTGATTGGTAAGGTTCTACGGACAGATCCAGTCGGCTGATTTGCAACACTACATCCAACCGTTGTTATTGCTCCAAAAGAAATACTAGGCAAATCTTGAGCCAAAGCCTTGGTCGCAATAACGTTCATTCCAAAAATTGTAGATATAGACAGTAATACACCAAATTGTTTAAAGTTCATATAGATTATACTCACGTTATTAAAGTTGTTTAAGACGGTGAATTCTCAAGATTATTAATGCAATACTTGAGCGCCTCAATCTTGATGCTTGATATTAGAAAAAGAATGTGAGGAACTCGTGAATAAATACGGTGCTTATTAAAACTTAAATCTTGTAAACGACATTCCCCAGTTGGAGGGTCAGGTGATGATATTTTAGGGTTTATTCATGTAAGTCCCTAAAAGCTATGTGTAACTTATTCTCTCACAAGAACATCGAACGGGAGCAACGCGATTTGGTGAGGTCGGGTAAAAAGGATGCGTTCAGTTTTGATTCCAAGATAATAACGATATCAGCGAAGAGACAGATGAAATAACTTCTCAATTCGTTTAGTGTCAAGTACTCTACATAAACTGCTCCTAACTTAGATTAATTTGCTAATTGCTTTTTTGCGGACTTTGTGATAAGTTCCTGTAAATAACAATTAAATCCACTAAATCCGTAGAGTTGCCGTAGTTAAATAAAAAGCCAGAAATATGAAAATTTCTATGAGGCTGATATTCAACCACACACAGTTAAATTGTAGGGGCACGGCATTAGTAAGATTTTCTGCCAAACCCAAAAATTGCGTAGCACTTCGGCATGGTTCGACTCCGCTCACCAGTCGCTCTGTTACCACCGTAGGTATGGCTATTGGAAATTAATCTGATGTCTGAGAGTAAATCTGTAGAACCTGCTTCAGTCCACAGTCGAATTCTTGTGCCTCAACGGTATAACAGGCAACCTATAATTTCTCGGCTGGTGTCTCGTTATGGTTTAACCGTCAATATTAAAGCTGCATCCCTGACATCCGACAATGACAGCGATGGCTGGTTTGATTTGGAACTTTCAGGAAATCCCCAAAAACTGACAAATAGCCTATCTTACTTGCAAGGATTGGGAGTGAATTTGCTGCAACTAGCGTAGGCGTAGCCCGTCGTAGACATCGCTAACCAAATTCAATCCAACCAGCACACTCTACCTTTCCCAAATCCAGCTACCAAACTGAGTCTTAAAGATTCTGCATGGCTAACAAATAAATGGCAACAACAATTCCAGCAATGGATTTCTCAGGGTCAAACCAATCGATTGCGCTTACAACTGTGCGTCTTAAAATCTTATTACGAAGAACCAGTGATTTCCGAGTTAGTTTCTCGTTATGGGCTAACGGTCAATATTACCAGTGCCTTACTTCAACCCGATACGCAAGATGACGGCTGGTTTGACTTAGATTTGTGGGGGAGAACAAAGCAACTCTACTCTAGCTTGAGTTATTTAGAAAAACTGGGACTACCGATTTGGCTAGATTTGTCTAGCGTTTATAGCGATGTCTACGACGGGCTACGCCTACGCTAATTAATAAAATTACCACAATCCAATGGCAGCACTAAATCACCAAAAAACCAATTCCCAAAACAGATTATCACTCGTTTCTTCAGTTTCTGAAAAAAGCCAAGTCACTCAGATTCGTCTGCGAATACATATTCCCAAATGCTATCTGCAAGCACCCGTGATTTCGCAGTTAATTTCTACTTACGGCTTAGTAGTTAATATTACTATGGCTATGCTACAACCAAATACAGATCGAGAAGGATGCTTTGACATTGAACTGCGGGGAACAGTGCCACAAATTTCTCGCGGTTTAGCTTACCTAGAATCCCTGAATCTTAGAATTGTGGGTAAGCCGAATGCTGACGGCGATAGCTGGTTTTACTAAAATAATTTAAATTTCGTAGTACCAAATTTCTTCTTCTTTTAGGACAATTCGATGCAGGGAGAGGCGATCGATCAAGCCCTCTTGCTCAAACTGCCCAAGAACACGAGTGATTGTAACACGAGTTGAACCAAGCATTTCCGCCAGGTCTTCATGAGTCAGACGCATATCGATTAAACGTCCCTTCTCAACTTCCGAACCAAACTTTTTGGATAACCATGCCAATAGCTTGATGAGCATAGTATCCACTTTTTTATGGCTACGAATGATCATCAATTCTTGAGCCTGTTGGATATGGGCAAGTAGAGTTTCTGTTAGTTCAGTCCATTCCTCTAGAGGTAAAACTGTTGCCTCCACTTTAGTTAGGCATTCCATCTGATAAGGTTCTAATTTTGACAACCTCTTACCAACGACATCTCCAGGGCCCCACAATCCTAAAGCAACAGTTGTACCATCTTCCAGATAGCTAAAAGTTCTCACAAAACCCGTTTCAATCTTCCAAAGGTCGTTATGATGCTCTGGCAGAAATGACCTACGGGCAAAAAGTTGCTTAGTATTGTTACTGCTTGAACTAGATAAGCTTGTGTACAAAGACACCATACTATATAAAACTATTCTCCGATAAATTAACCGTAGTATTACATTTATATCAGGTTATAAGAACCTATGGATATTTTTAAAGAGGGAGTGGGGAGTGAAGAAGGGAATAGGGTACAGGTTACAGGGTACAGATAATTCCCTATCACCTGTCACCTATCACCTCTCCCCTCCATTCCCTAAATTCCCGCACCATCAAGAAAATCTTCAATCATCCCATCAGAATTATTACTCTTAGGGTTGTTGGTTTGTTCGTCGCCAAGTTCAGTAGGAGACAAACTAGATTGTTCCAACTGCTCAAACTGTTTCTCTAGAGACTTGACACGTTCAAATAAAGCGCGGATGACTTCAGCTTCAACGTCGCGTACTTTATCATGATCCAGAACATTGCTAGACGAGTTGTTCTGACGAGTTACGCGCCCTGGAATCCCAACTACAGTAGTGTTACTGGGGACATCTCGTAGTACCACAGAACCGGCTCCGATACGGACGCGATCGCCAATTTGAATATTTCCCAATACCTTCGCACCTGCTCCCACAACTACATGAGAGCCTAAAGTTGGATGGCGTTTGCCGCTTTCTTTCCCAGTCCCGCCAAGGGTGACACCTTGATAAATTAGGGCATAGTCGCCCACGATCGCAGTCTCGCCAATCACTACTCCCATCCCGTGGTCAATAAACACTCCCTGGCCAATTAATGCCCCAGGATGAATTTCAATTCCAGTTAAAAACCTACTAAGATGAGAGATGAATCTTGGTATAAACGGAATTCCAATTTTATACAGCCAGTGCGCCAATCGATGAAACACTAGAGCTTGCAGTCCAGGGTAACAGAACAATACTTCTAGCCAGTTACGGGCTGCTGGGTCACGCTCAAAAATGGTTCGCAAATCAGTTAGTAGCATACTCTGTTGAGATTTTTGTTGGTGGGTGAGGCTCTGAAAACAGAAACTCAGGATGATTCCCAGAAAAAGATCGAGTCCTTTATGGGAATTGTGTAATATCACAATCTACGGTAATTCGATAGAGTATAGTGTTTTTGTGGGTAATAAGTGGGATGCTATCACATTCCACAGTTGAAAAAAATTAATTTCGCATAAACTGCGATATGTCCCTCAATTCACCGTAGTATGTTGAGTACAGTGTTGAATAGCCAAAACTACGCTCTCTTGGATCTGTCTTCCAAAGTGGAATACGCGCTGCTGGCACTATTAGAACTGGCAAGCCACCACGGAAAAAAACTTCCTTTAACTATGAGCGAGATTACTGCCAAGCAACCCATACCTGAGCGCTATCTGGAACAAATTTTGACTAACCTCCGGCGTGCTGGTGTGGTGCAGAGTCAACGCGGCTCTAAAGGAGGTTTCGTTTTAGTTCGGGAACCTTGGCAGATTACAATACTTGAAATTGTCACTTTGGTTGAAGGCGAGCGGAAAGAGAAAGATACCTCTAACTCTCCGACTCTGGAAAAGACTCTGGTTTATGAAGTTTGGGAGCAAGCTAACGCTGCCTCAATTGAAGTTTTGGGTCGTTATACACTCCAAAACTTGTGCGAGGAAAGAGAAACTCGCGCCCAGCAGAGTCCAATGTATTATATTTAGTCACGACGGAGTACCCACATGCGGATAGCGAAAGATATCACAGAGTTAATCGGCCGAACTCCTTTAGTTCAATTAAACAAGATTCCCCAAGCTTCAGGAGCGGTTGCTCGGATTGTGGTGAAGCTAGAAAGCATGAATCCAGCATCTTCTGTGAAAGACCGGATTGGCGCGAGTATGGTAGAAGCGGCAGAAGAAGCAGGCTTGATTCACCCCGGAAAAACTGTTTTAGTAGAACCGACTTCTGGAAATACAGGAATTGCGCTAGCGATGGTGGCAGCTGCCAAGGGCTACCATCTCATTCTAACGATGCCTGACACAATGAGCCACGAAAGACGATCTATGCTCAAAGCTTATGGCGCTCAATTAGAGTTAACGCCAGGGGTAGAAGGGATGCGAGGAGCGATCGCTCATGCAGAGGAGCTTGTAGCTAAAACGCCCAATGCTTATATGTTGCAGCAGTTCCGCAACCCGGCTAACCCAAAAGTTCACGCCGAAACCACAGCCGAAGAAATTTGGAATGATACCGATGGAGAGGTAGATATTCTCGTGGCGGGAGTGGGTACTGGTGGCACAATTACAGGAGTCTCAGAAGTTATTAAAAAACGGAAGCCGAGTTTTCAAGCGATCGCAGTTGAACCAAGCAACAGTCCGGTATTAGCAGGCGGTAAATCAGGGCCTCACAAAATTCAAGGTATCGGCGCGGGATTTGTCCCAGCAATTTACCGTTCAGAACTGGTAGATGAAGTAATTCAGGTAGCAGATGAGCAAGCGATCGCTTACAGCCGTCGCCTCGCAAAAGAAGAAGGATTACTATCGGGGATTTCTACTGGCGCTGCTTTATATGCAGCTATTCAAGTAGCACAACGACTAGAAAATGCAGGTCGCCTCATCGTGATGATCCAGCCTAGCTTTGGCGAACGCTACCTCAGCACCTCACTGTTCAAAGACCCAGAGGAGAATGAGTGGTTGAGTAAAGTTTGATTCTTTATGGTAAGCATTCTCAGGATAAGACTCTTAATGAGGCAACTTGGAATCGTGAATTAAACTAAGTTCCAGGATTAGGTAGGGGCGGGTTTCCTTGATACGATCGTGAACTGTTAATTAGATCGTCAAATCCGCCCTTCCTTACAGTTGGGGGAGTTATTTAATCCTGGTTCCTTAGTACAAGAAGGCAACTATACTGGGCTGGAGGCACAGAGAAGTTCGAGCCGTTCAAAACCAATAACAGTATGATAATACAGAATACACCAGAACTGGGTAGGTTAAATGGATACATGGAAGCTATGAGTTGTTGCCTACAAGGTTGCAACTATGTCATCTGGTTCAGTGCGAAGGGAATAAAGCTTGAGGATGGTGATTTAGAGCCTCAAACATTGGACAAACTAGCCATTCAAAAAACTTTTCAAGAAGCAACGCCAGATTTAGAAATGCAAAAATTAATCCAATTGGCTTATCCAGGAGCAAAGCCAGAACTGGCGACCATGTGTGAGTGTTATGATGCTGCCACAGTACTGACTACCAGAATTAATAGTTTTATTGCACGCATCAACCCATCTGATGGATTCAAAAACGTTGAAAAATCCAAAAAGCACAATCTGATTACAAGCTTTTGGCGGAATGTCAATGAGTGTATTGATTACCAGAATGCGAGAGTTTTTCAATATAATCCAGCCTTTGATGTCGATGACGAACTGTGGGATTTTATTATCTGGGGATTTACATTTTTGATAGTTAATCAAGAACAAAGACAATGTTTATTAATACACGCTGGAGCATCTGATTAACAATAGCGATCGCCTACTCTTCTATTCTTTTGGAATATTGCGATTGCTTCGGCACACTCTCCTGCTATTCTACTGTGTACGCACAGCGTTAGCTGATACAGAAACAGAAATTTTTTCAAACATCAATCCTTTCAGAAATTTCCGCCAAGTCCGTCGTACTAGTTACATTCATTTACTAGAATTTTCGCCAATTTCATCGGCACTTTCGTTGTTTTTCACCAAAATCATCAAACAGACACTACTAGCAGCTAGCTTTATTGGACTTAAAGCTTCACTTTTTAATACAATAAAAACGCCTAATCCGATCAGAACAAAAGGCACAAGATAATTAACGTAGCGAGTCAATACATCAGCTATGACTCTGTTGTTAATTAATTTGTATGCAACGTAGCACCAAACTCCTAACAAGAGAAAAAATAATCCGATAATTACTAAAAAACTTTCTAAGTTGCAGCTAGCAAATAAAGGCACGTAGACACTAATATTATCGCTACCATTAGCAATGGTAACGGCTGCCACACTATAAGCTTGAGGAGAAAAAAAGCTAGTAATTGTTGATGCTTCAGCTTCTTCTATAGCAGCTACAACTTCTTTTGATGAATCTTCTTCCCAATTCACTAAGCTACTGATACCGATGGAAATTGGTAGTAAACCAAGTAATCCAATCCAGTTTTTTGATAAAACTAATCCCCCAAATAAACCCGAAAGACTAAGGATTAATAGAACTGTAAAACCTAGAAACTGACCAGCAACTATATGCCGGGGGCGAAAATTAGCACTTATTTGAGAAAAAAATAATAATAAAATGACAATATCATCAATGTTAGTGGCAATGAATGCAATTAACCCTGTAGTAATTGCAGTAACTAACTCGTTCATATTTTAAGATAAAGAAGAATTGAGGAGTCAGTAATAATTACTGTGTCATTTTAAATCTAAGTTGTACCAGAAGGTTAAAATAATTCGTGATTGATAATGACGCGCGAGTATTTCGTCAATAATTACGAATTACATTAGCGTAGCGGTAGCAAGAAACGAGCGTCATTACGAATTACGAATTACGAATGAGTGAATTTGGTATGGTGGTAAATCGTAGATTCTAAAAATCCAGCATGAGTCAGCTAGGGACAGCCTTCAGTGAAGGGATAATTGCCTTCATCGCCACTAACATAGATGACATCATTATCTTGTTAATATTTTTTTCACAAATAGATGCTAATTTTCGGCGGCGGCATATACTACTTGGTCAATATCTGGGTTTTTCAGCCATTATCATCGCTAGCTTACCAGGATTTTTTGGTGGATTGGTCATACAGCGAGAATGGATAGGATTGCTAGGATTGCTACCAATTGGTATTGGGATTCATCACTTAGTATATAAAGAAGAAGATACTATAACAGTTCAGACAGTCAGTAGTGATTTTAATCAGCCAACATCTACTAACCCGGTATTGTCTTTTATTTTGAGTATTTTGCATCCCCAAACCTATAAAGTGGCAGCAGTAACGATCGCTAATGGTGGTGACAATATTAGTATATATATTCCTTTGTTCGCTGGTCATGACCTTGCCAGTTTGGGAGTAATTTTAAGTATATTTTTTATCATGGTAGGGGTTTGGTGTGCGATCGCTTATTTTTTAAGCCTTCAACCTACCATTGCTAATATTTTAAGTCGCTACGGTAACGCTGTTGTACCTTTTGTGTTAATTGGCTTGGGTCTATTCATTATGTATGAGCGAGGTACATTCACTCTACTACCTTGGATCAGAAGTTAATCAATATTGGATTTTGAATGCTGGATTTGGAATTGAAAATTTCAAATTGGTTACACCTGATGAACTAATTTCCAACTTACCATCATCAAAATGGCATAAATGATAAACCGTAGTGGGCGTTGCGGAGCTACCTGACAGATTTTAGCGCCTAGTAACACCCCTGGCACAGAGCCTAGCCATATAGGCACTACCAAACTCCAATCAACTGTTCCCAAGCTGAGATGACCAAGGGCTGTAAACAGCAGTAAAATCGCTGCGTGTGAAATATCTGTACCCACTAACTTTCGTGCATCAAGGCGGAAAAACCCAATCAGCACTAGGGCAAACATTGAACCTGATGAGACGCTAGTTAGACCGACAAAACAGCCTAAAATTGCTCCCAAAGTAATTGTTATAAATCGACCAAAGTTAGTTTCTAAGTCTAACTTTGGCAGTTCGGGTAAATTAAATTTGGGGAAAAAAGTCAATAACAACAATTGCACTAGTGCTAACACTGTGACTAACAAAATCATCCCGCCCAACAAACGGAGCAAAATATTATCCAGGTTATACTCACCTGTATGTTTAATGAAGTGTAAAATCCCCACTCCGAACAATGAGCCTGGAACACTTCCAAAGGCCAGCCATTTGACAACTTCTGTGTCAAGGGTTTTCTGTTCCCAATGCTTGACGCTACCAACAATTTTCATCAATGTGGCGGCCACAACATCAGAACTTACAGCGATAGAAGGTGGAACCTGAAAAACAAAAATCAACATTGGGGTGATGAGAGACGCTCCACCAATTCCCGTCAAACCAACGATGATTCCAACAAAAAAGCTTAAGAACGGTAGTAATAGATAGTGCATACTCTTCGGGGGTTTCAACAATTAGTTATCAGTTATCAGAGTCCTGTTGAGTCTCCCACTTCTATAAGTGAGCAGCGTCGATAAGGATTAGCCTTGATAACTGTTGGTAGAGTCGATGCCCGGTATTATCCGGGGCACCTCTCTGTTAAATCTGGGCG